>SKOM01000185.1 GCA_007120095.1 Candidatus Competibacteraceae bacterium
ACTTTGTCGCGAGCAGTCCAAGCCACGGCGGCGAGCTGAGCCATTGTATAAGGTTTGTATATTTTAGTTGATGCGCTTAACTTATTGATTAGTAATGTTGTATTTCCGCATCTGTGATGACTAAATAACAACAATTTTGGATTTCTCGCTTTGCTTTTTAAAAAGCTTGGGTTATAGTGCAGCATCTTCTAACTGTGTGGGCCTGTTGACTGTGGATGCTCCGCGATAGGGTCCTAATGATAGGAAACACACTATGATCAAGATAAAAAGCAAGTTATTGAGTTTGATTGTCGCAACTTGTTTGGTGATGACGGTACAGTTGGCGGCGGCTGTGCCAATCTATGATGACGCCGCCCAATGGATGAACGGTGAGATCGCTACCGATTATTCCGTTCAGCAGCAAGCGCAGCGCTTGAACCGCTTGGTCGATCATATTCACCGCACGTATCGTGTACCCCAAGAGTTGGTGGTTGAAATCGTCACTGAAGCCATGCTGAATGCGCGTAAGTATGATTTATCACCCGAGCTGCTGCTCGCCATCATGGCTGTTGAGTCCTCATTTCGTGACAATGCCGTCAGCCATGCAGGTGCGTTAGGTCTCATGCAGGTGCTGCCTAGAGCGCATCCCGAAAAAATCAGAGAAATCGGTGGAGTGGATGCTCTGTTTGATCCCCGTAAAAATATCACTACCGGTACCTTGATCCTGCAAGAGTATTTACAGCTTAGCCGCGGTGATCTGCGGCGCGCCTTGTTACGTTACAATGGCAGCCTGCATATCCCCAACGCTCCGTATGCGGATCGGGTATTGCGTCACTACCGCACACTGCGCAGCGTCGCGGGGTCGGATCAGTTGTCCTAGTTCTAAAATGTTCTAGCAGTCAGGTTTTCCAAGTTCTGCTCCAGGGCTTGGAAATCCACCGTCCCTAACCATGTTTCTAACACCCGCCCTTCAGCACTGATCAGCAGCGTGGTGGGGGTGAACCGCACATCGCCGAGTGCGACGGTGATCTCCCCATCACGATCTAAAGCAATGGGGTAGGGCAATTCCCGCTGTTGTTGCATCGCGACAACGCGTTCGGGTGTGTCGTAAGGCATGGCTACCGCAATAAAATCCACCGTCTGTGGCGGTATGCGGTGATAGAATGCGATCAGATCCGGTATTTTGACAATACACGGTATACAGGTGGTCGACCAGAAGTGAACGACCAGCGGTCGACCCTCACGCTCGGCCAGTGCGATGGATTGACCCGTTAAGGTGGTCACGCTCAATGCCGGAACTCGACCGGTATTTTGCAATAATAATCCGCCGATAACGACGGCGCTGCCAAGTAACAGGATGGCAACCGCTATCCGTTGTGAATACATGCTGTAATTTCCTTTCTCAATGAACTCATAACAATGAGGCCATTATGACCAATAACATTAAAGCCGGCATTGTGGGTGGCACCGGTTACACCGGGGTCGAATTGCTGCGGCTACTGGCGCAACACCCACAGGTCGAACTGCATGCCATTACTTCACGCGGTGAGGCAGGTCGGCCGGTGGCGGATCTGTTTCCCAACCTGCGCCACCATGTCGATCTCACCTTCATCGAACCCAGTGTGGCCAGTTTGCAAGACTGCGATGTGGTATTTTACGCCACACCCAACGGTACGGCTATGCAGCAGGTTCCCGATCTATTAGATACCGGAGTACGGGTGGTCGATCTGGCTGCGGATTTCCGCTTGCGTGACCCCGCCGAATGGCAGCAGTGGTATGCATTGGAACATGCCTGCCCAGGGTGCTTGGATCAAGCGGTGTACGGGTTGCCTGAATTTAACCGCGAGGCAATTCGCAGCGCGCAGTTGGTGGCCAATCCCGGTTGTTATGCCACCGCCGTGCAATTGGGGTTTTATCCGCTGCTGCAAGCCGGAGTGATTGCTACAGACGGGCTGATTGCCGATTGTAAATCGGGGGTGACAGGCGCGGGCCGTAAAGCGAATCTCGGCACGCTCCTGGCTGAGGCAGGGGATAATTTTCGGGCTTATAATGTGGCTGGACACCGCCACTTGCCAGAGATTCGCCAAGGTTTGCAGCAGGCGACGGGGCAGTCCATCGGTCTGACTTTTGTCCCGCATTTGCTGCCGATGATTCGGGGTATTCACGTCACGCTTTACGCGCCACTGGTTGAGCAAGCCGCTGATTTTCAATCTATTTTTGCCAACTGCTATAGTCAGGAACCCTTTGTTGATGTATTGCCGGCCGGGGTGTTACCGGAGACCCGCAGTGTGCGTGGGGCTAACCAGTGCCGGATTGCTGTGCAGCGCCCCCAGCAGGGCAATATGCTGGTGGTGTTGGCGGTGATTGATAATTTGGTCAAAGGGGCGGCTGGGCAAGCGGTGCACAATATGAATCTGATGTTCGGATTATCCGAAACGGCGGGGCTGGACGGCATTGCGCTGTTACCCTGATCGTTTAACGCATATCGCGGCGTGTAAAGCGCACAATCCGCCGACGGTCGTGTTTGTCCGGGCGTTTAGCGGGATGTGGGGTGGACGCCGCGCTACGGCGCTGTTCAGCCTCCTGCTCGCGTTTGGCGATGCTCTCGGCAGTTTCTTGGTAAAGTTGAACGGCTTCGGTGGCCGGGCCTCGGCGGGTGGATAAGGCCATGATGACTACGGTGAGGTGTTGCCAACCGCGTTGGATTTCCAGGCGATCCCCCACATGAACCGCGCGCGCCGGTTTAACCCGCTGGTTGTTCACCCGTACTTTGCCGCCGTTAATGGCGTCCGTGGCCAGACCCCGCGTTTTAAAAAACCGCGCGGCCCATAACCACTTGTCCAGCCGAGTGCGTAGCTCGCTGGCCGCCACCATCATCGCGCTCGAGTAGGCGTTTTATGCACAGGTTTGCCGGTGTTGGCATCGGGCAGGGTGATGTTGACTTCCAAAACCTCGTAATCGCCCTCACGATCGAGATTGACCTTGATATGGTCTTGTTCAATGGCCACGTATTTACGCACAACAGCGAGCAATTCCTGTTGCATGCGCTGCAAATAGTCGGAACTCAGGGCGGAATTACGCCCCTCACGCGCCACAATGATTTGGAGTCGTTCCTTGGCCTTGGAAGCCGAAGGGGCGCGCTGGTCACGGAACATGTCTAGAAAGCGCATGGCCACGTCACCTCTTGAAAAGTCGCTGGAACAGATTTTTCCGTTCGTTAGTCAAAAACCGATGAGGTCGATCCTCACCGAGATAGCGAGCCACCATATCACCATAGGCGCTACCCGCATCGCTGCGTTCGTTCATAATCACCGGTACGCCCTCATTGGAGGCCAGTAACACGCTTTGAGATTCGGGAATCACACCCAACAGCGGAATGCCTAAAATTTCCAGTACATCGTCCAGTGCCAGCATATCACCTCGCTCGACTCGTTCAGGAGAGTAGCGAGTCAGTACCAGCAGTTCCTGCACCGGTTCCTCATCGTGAATCGCTCGTCGTGAGCGGCTGGCGATCAAGCCCAAGATCCGATCCGAATCGCGCACTGAGGAAACTTCCGGGTTGGTCGTTATCAAGGCGTCGTCGGCGAAATACATGGCGATATGCGCACCATGCTCAATGCCCGCTGGTGAATCGCAAACAATATAATCGAAGCGTTGTTTGAGCTCGCCAATAACGGCTTCAACACCCTCATGAGTGAGGGCTTCTTTGTCGCGAGTCTGAGAGGCAGGCAGGATATACAGATTGTTTAGACGCTTGTCTTTAATCAACGCCTGATTCAGATTGGCTTCGCCGTTGATGACATTGACGAAATCATAGACGACGCGGCGCTCACACCCCATGATGAGATCCAGATTACGCAGACCGACGTCAAAATCGACGACAACTGTTTTGAAATCGCGTTGGGCTAGCCCGGCTGCAAAACTGGCACTGGTGGTGGTTTTACCCACGCCGCCCTTGCCCGAGGTCACTACAATCACTCTTGCCAAGTTTATTCTCCCTAGGTCAAGGGTCTGATGATTAGGTGCTCGTTCTCAAGATAAATCTGCACCGCTTGGTGCAGTTTAGCAATATCCCGTGGTTTTTCCAGGACGCGGTAATTGCCGGCAATGGAAACCAGTTCGGCTTCCAGGCTGGCACAGAAAATACGCGCCTGGGTGTCCCCATAGGCGCCAGCCAGGGCACGACCGCGTAGCGAGCCGTAAACGTGAATATTGCCCGCAGCCAGAACTTCGGCGCCGCCGCTAACGGTGCCAATTATGATTAAATCCCCATCTAGGGCATGGAGTTGCTGGCCTGAACGCACGGGTTTAGTGTACACTCGGGTACGAGCGAGGCTGCCGGTTGATTTCTGCGGCGCTTCAGCTTCGGCAGGCATATCAGTACGCTGCACTGTACGTTGTTTGGGTAGCAAGGGCAAGTCGGCGGAGAGCGCGGCGGCGCACTGATCCTCTGAGCCATGGCGGATACCTACGGGAATCAACTGATGCCGGCGCAGCAAGGCCGCCAGCGCGGTAAAATCCACAGGGTCACTCAGGCTGTTGAGATCGATAACCACGGGCGCATGGCGAAAAAAGCCGGGTGCTTGGGCGATTTTCTCCAGCAAATGCTGTTCAATCAGCGCTATGTCTGCATCATACAGGTGGAATATCGTCAGGGTGAACAGGCTGCCTTTGAGTTCAAAAGCAGCTCGCTGAGAGGGCAGCACGGAGTGTTCAGGTTTTTGCGCGGTATTTTCACTCAAGGCTCAAACGCTCTTATCGGGATATTGTAGCCACAATATGGTCTTCAAGCTGGGTATCCGCTTGCTCAGCTACCACCCAACCGCATGCTGAAATGCCCAGCCGGTGTACCTGACTTGCCTGGCCACTGATCAGCGGATGCCAATCGGACAGTTCATGACCCTCCGCGCGACGGCGATAGGCGCAGGTTTCAGGCAACCAATGACAAGCCGTCACATTGTCAGGGGTCAACTGCACACAATCGGGAACATGTCGGTGCCGGTCTGCGTAGTGGCGGCAGCGACAACTGTGGACATCCAGCAACCGACAGGCCACATTAGTCAGATAGAACACCCCAGTGTCCTCATCTTCCAGTTTGTGCAAACAACACCGGCCACAGCCATCACACAGGGCTTCCCATTCATCGCAATCAAGTTCGGCGAGGGTTTTAACCTGCCAAAACGGTTTATTATTGAGGCTATGAGTGTCGGTCACGGTGGCTGATCAATGCGCTATTCGGTTCAATCGTATACAGGCTGAGAGACTGAGATTATAAGCATAACAACTACAGCGATTGGCTGCATGCAGCTGCTCTGGAAAGTTAACGTGTCAGCGTTAAGCGCAGCAGCAGGTCGTTAAGCCGCCGGACGTAGCTGCCGGGATCTTCCAGTTGACCGCCTTCGGCCAGCAGGGCCTGGTCAAACAGCAACTGTGCCCAGTTTTGCAGCTCGGTCTCGTCCGTTGCGGTTTTAAGCTGGCGGATCAGGCTATGATCGGGGTTGATTTCCAAATACGGCTTGCTCGTCGGCACATTTTGCCCGGCTTCGCGTAGCAGGCGCTCCAAGTGGCCACTCATCGCGTGTTCGTCGACCACCAGGCAGGCCGGCGAGTCGGTCAGGCGGCGCGAGACCCGCACATCTTGCACCTGCTCGCCTAGCGCGGTCTTGATCCGTGACAGCACGTCTTTGTACTCGTCGTCGTGCTGTTTTTGGACTTCAGGTTCCGATTCGGCTTTATCGCCCAGTTTATCCAAATCAAGGCTGCCTTTAGCCACAGAATGCAAGGGCTTGCCTTCGAACTCATGCAAATGACTGACCAGCCATTCATCGACACGATCGCTGAGCAACAGCACCTCGACGCCTTTTTTGCGGAAAATCTCCAGATGCGGGCTGTGGCGCACCGAGGCGAAACCGTCGCCGGTCAAATAGTAAATCGCTTCCTGACCCTCGGCCATGCGGCTGAGGTAATCACTCAGGCTGACGGTTTGCTCGGGGCTGTCGGTATGGGTTGAGGCAAAGCGCAATAAGCGAGCGATTTGTTCGCGGTTGGCATAGTCCTCGCCGGGACCTTCTTTCAGCACCTGGCCGAACTGTTGCCAGACAGTGGTGTATTTCTCCGGTTGTTTGCTTGCCAGATCTTCCAGCAGTCCTAACACTTTTTTGACTGATCCGGCACGGATGCTGTCGATGGTGCGGTTATTTTGCAGGATTTCTCGGGAGATATTTAGCGGTAAATCATTCGAGTCGATCACGCCGCGGACAAAGCGCAGATAGCGCGGCATGAGCTGTTCGGCATCGTCCATAATAAACACCCGCCGCACGTAGAGTTTTACCCCATAACGCCGGTTGGGATCCCAGAGATCGAACGGTGCCCGTTGCGGAATATACAGCAGCGAGATGTACTCCAGATTGCCTTCTACGCGGTTATGCGTCCACGCCAACGGGTCTTCAAAATCATGGCTGATGTGTTTGTACAGCGCTTGGTACTCATCATCCTTGATGTCTTTGCGTGGGCGTGTCCACAGAGCCGACGCTTTATTGACCTGCTCCCATTCGCGGGTCGGTTCGCTGTCGTCGTCCTGGGCGGGGCGCTCCACCTCCAGCAACACCGGCAGGCCAATATGATCGGAATACCGGGTAATGATGGAGCGCAGCCGCCACTGATCGAGCATCTCGTCCTCGCCTTCGCGCAAATGCAGTACGATCTCGGTGCCGCGTTGCGCCCGTTCGATGGTCTCAATGCTGAACTCGCCATCGCCTGCCGATTCCCAATGCACCCCGTGTTCAGCGCTGAGACCGGCGCGGCGGGTGAATAACTCGACCCGATCCGCGATAATAAAGCTGGAATAAAAGCCGACCCCGAACTGGCCGATGAGATGGGCATCTTGCGCCTGGTCGCCAGTGAGCCGTTCCATAAATTCGCGGGTACCGGAGTGAGCGATGGTGCCGATCTGCTCGATGACCTCTTGGCGACTCATGCCAATGCCATTATCGCTGACGGTGATGGTGCGGGCGGTTTTGTCGAACTGCACTTTGATGTTCAATTCGGTTTGGTCTTCGAATAAGCCGCTGTCGGTTAAGGCTTCAAAGCGTAATTTATCGCAGGCATCAGAGGCGTTAGAGATCAGCTCACGGAGAAAAATGTCCTTGTTGGAGTACAAGGCATTGATCATCAGCTTGAGCAGTTGTTTAACTTCGGTCTGAAACCCCAGGGTTTCCTTATGTGTTTCGACGGTCATGATCAGACAATCTCCCGTTGGTTGTATTGGGATTCCTAAATAAGATTCATACCGACAATTTCAAGGCCGGCTACATCCTGTTCAAGGCAGGGCGGCCAGCCAGTCCTTATCGGTATCGGCATACACCACAAACGGTGGGTTGCGTAACTCATCACTGCGGTTGTAGCTCAGGCGTTGGCCTTGGATGTCCACAACATGAGCACCGGCCGACTCGGCGATACACTGCGCAGCGGCAGTGTCCCACCACCAGGTGGGGCTGAGTCGGGGATAAAAATCGGCGCTGCCCTCGGCGACCAGACAACACTTAACGGCACTGCCCATGGGCACCAGCGTATGCTCGCCTAAGTTGCGCACTATGGTGGCCAGTTCCGGACCGGGGTGGGAACGGCTGCTGACCACCCGTACCGGGGTCATCACGTTACGGGCGGCGTTGATGGGTACCGGCGGTTCACTGGCCTGCTGGCGGAAAGCCCCCAACCGAGTATTGGCAAAGTAGCAGACGCCTTGGGCCGGTACATGCACCACACCCAGCACCGGATAATGGCCGTCAATTAAGCCGATGTTAACGGTAAATTCACCGTTGCGATTGATGAATTCCTTGGTGCCATCGAGCGGATCGACCAGCCAGAAGTGCGACCAGCGGCCGCGATCCGCGACCGCGCTGGCAGCCGATTCTTCCGACAGCACCGGAATATCCGGGGTAAGCTGTTGTAACCCCTGGCTGATGAGTTTATGAGCCGCCAGATCGGCCTCAGTCAGCGGGCTGTGATCGGCTTTGTGGCGGACGCCGAAATCTGCCCGGCCGTAGACTTCGAGAATGGCGTGTCCGGCTTGTTTGGCCAGGACAATCACTTCATTGAGTAGCGTGTCAGTATTGTCCATGAATTTCGGCAACCCTCCACCGTGCAGCGTTACTTTTTAGGACGCAGTTTTTCCTTAATGCGAGCAGCGCGACCTTCCAGACCACGCAGATAATACAGCTTGGCGCGACGCACATCCCCACGGCGTTTGACTTGGACCGAGGCAATGCTGGGGCTGTAGCTTTGGAACACCCGTTCCACCCCCTCACCATGAGAAATTTTACGGACTGTGAAGGCGGAATTCAGTCCACGATTACGCTTGGCGATCACCAAGCCTTCAAAAGCCTGTAAACGCTCACGGTTGCCTTCTTTGACCCGCACCTGCACAACCACTGTATCACCAGGACTAAAATCGGGCAGGATTTTGCCGCCCATCTGTTCCAGTTCCAGTTCTTGAATAATATTGCTCACCGTCATTTTCCTCGTGAATATCACATTAAATCAT
>SKOM01000230.1 GCA_007120095.1 Candidatus Competibacteraceae bacterium
GACTTAACGCACCTAAGGTGAACAAGCGCTGAACACCTTGCTCACGGGCCTGTTGCCCAGCCACAGCATGCAGAGCTTCAGCCTCTGCTCCCAATTCGGCCATATCGCCTAAGACCAGCCAGTGCGGGCCGGGGTATTCCAGCAAAGCGGCCAGGCCGGCTTGCAGTGAGGCCGGGTTAGCATTGTAAGTATCATCCAGCAGTGTACTGCCCTGCGACCCGGCATGGCGCTGCAAGCGTCCGGAAGCCGGTCGGGTACGCTGCAGACCCGTTTGAATCTGGGCCAAATCAATGCCTAATGCATGGGCTGCAGCTGCCGCCGCCACAGCATTCAGATAATTATGCCGACCCGGCAACGGTAAGCTGAGCTCGACTGACTGATGCGCAATATGGAGGCGCAGGCGCTGAGGCGACAGCACCTCCGCCCACACTTGAGCCGGTTGGTGCAGGCCGAAAGTCAGGCAGCGCCGCTGTGGATTGAGCGAACGCCAATAATCGGCGTAAGGATCATCGGCATTGATCACAGCAACGCCATCCGCAGATAAGCCCTGGTAAATTTCGCCTTTGGCCTGAGCCACACCGTCCAGACTGCCGAACCCTTCTAAATGAGCGGGACCGGCATTGGTAATTAAAGCAACCTGCGGTTGAACCATACGGGTCAATGCCGCAATTTCACCGCTATGATTGGCACCCATTTCAATAACGGCATAGTGCTGTTCACCAAGTCGGCTCAGGGTCAGCGGCACCCCGATATGGTTATTCAGATTGCCTTGAGTGGCCAATACCGTGGTGAATGGGTCAGCGGCTAAAATAGCCGCCAACATTTCCTTAACCGTCGTCTTACCATTGCTGCCGGTCAAGGCGGCCACCCGGCCCGAGAAGCGCTGACGCCAGGCAGCGGCCAGGCGGGCCAAAGCCCCCAAAGTGTCGGGCACGACAATCTGCGCTAATGCCAGCGGTTGGGGACGCATCACCAAGGCCGCTGCTGCGGCCTGCTGCCGGGCAGCCGGTAGAAAATCATGCCCATCAAAATTAGGGCCATGCAGGGCGACGAACAACGCCCCTGCAGGCAAATGACGGGTATCGGTACTGATTCCCTGACACCCGCTCAACTCAGGCTGGGGAACATTATGGAGTTGGCCGCCCACAGACTGAGCGATTTGTGCCAGACTGAGCTTTAGCATGACCACCACTCCCGCAAAGCCGCTGCGGCGACCTCATAGTCACTGAATTCAAAGCGCTGATCACCAACGATCTGGTAGTCTTCATGCCCTTTACCGGCGATTAACACGGTGTCACCGGCACACGCTTGCCGCAGCGCCGCACGAATGGCCTGAGCACGGTCATTAATCACCCGATGCTTATTACCCTGCATTGCAGCGATGATCTGCCGGGTGATGGCACTGGCATTTTCCCACCGGGGATTGTCATCGGTTACCGTGACCTGATCGGCCCAGCGTTCAGCAATCAGCCCCATCAACGGGCGCTTACCGGGATCACGATCCCCGCCACAACCCAACACGCAATGGATGGGGTGATGGCCATGGTCACGCAACGCCATGAGCACCTGCTCTAATGCTTGGGGGGTGTGGGCATAATCGATCACCGCCAGCGGTCGGCCATCCCCACCTAGACGTTGCATGCGCCCCGGGGGTGCCTTCACCTGGGCCAGCCGGGCTAAGGCCTGCTCCAGCGGCCAACCCAATGCCAACAGTGTCGCCAAGGCCGCAAGCAGATTGCTGACATTAAAGCGCCCGAGCAGGGGGCTGTTCAGCTCACCCCCGCCCTCCGGGGAACGGATGCGCAAACGCAACCCATCCGGCAGAAGCTGCAACTCATGTCCCCAGACCCAGCGTTCACTCAGCATGGGAGGAACGGCGGCCTGACTGTAGCCGATGCACTGCCGCCCTGAACGCTCAGCCAGTTCACGGCCAAAGTGATCATCAAGATTTAACACGGATTGACGGGGTTGTAACTCGGTGAACAAGCGCTGCTTGGCGGCCGCGTAAGCCGATGTATCAATATGATAATCGAGATGATCCCGACCTAAATTAGTCAATACCGCCACGCTGAATTCCAGGCCGTCCGCCCGCCCTTGTGCCAAAGCGTGTGAAGACACCTCCATGACCGCATGCTGCACACCACGATCCCGCAAACCGGCCAGCCACTGCCATAATGTCAGTGCGTCCGGGGTAGTGAGCTGGGTGGGCATAAGCTCTGCTTGCACACCATAGCCCAAGGTACCCAACACTCCGCAAGGCCGCTCGGGCTGGCTCAAGGCCTGGGCTAAATAATGGCAGGTCGACGTTTTGCCATCGGTACCAGTGATGCCGATCAAGGTCATGTGCTGACCAGGCTGGTTATAAAACCGCGCGGCGATAACGCCCAGTTTACGACTGAGTTCCGGCACCGCCAGCAATGGCAAACGGCTGTCCGGTATCTCCGTACAGGGTGGTTCCCAAACAATCGCCACCGCCCCAGCCCGTTCAGCAGCCGCGACAAAGTGCAAGCCGTGCTGGCGAATCCCCCGCAAGGCGATAAACAACTCACCGGGTTGCAGGCGACGGCTGTCACTGGCTAAACCGGTCACCGGCCGCTCATCGGCCGGTGATACCGTGGCCAAACCGGCCAACAGTGTGCTTAATGTTGGCAAGCTCAGCATAGACATCACCGGGCCGCCGTACTCACAGTGTCAGCGAACCCATCCGGCAACACCCCCCGAATGCGCAGCGCCTCGCGCATGGTTGCGCGGAATACCGGTGCGGCAACCAGACCACCATAATAGTCATCGCCGCGGGGTTCATCGATGACAATGACCGCGACCATATCGGGTCGTGAGGCCGGTACCATGCCGGCAAACAACCCCATATAGCGACTTTTGTCATAAGCGCCATCAATGACCTTATGCACCGTTCCGGTTTTGCCGGCCACTCGATAGCCAGGGACAACCGCACGAGTGGCTGTGCCTTGCGGGCCGGTAACGGTTTCCATCATCATACGCAGTTGACGCGCTGTCTTGGCTGACATCACCCGCCGGCCAGGGGCGGCCTCGATGGGTTTGAGCAGTGTGGCAGGGTGAAATACTCCGTCAGCGGCTAGTACCGCATACGCCTGCGCCACTTGCAAGGCTGTGGTCGAAAGACCATAGCCGAAACTACGGGTCGCATATTCAAAACCCACCCAACGCCGATGATGATCCAGCACCCCTTGGCGTTCGCCGGGTAATTCAATACCGGTCAACACACCAAACCCCAGATCGCGGTACAGGTTCCACAATGACTCAGCAGGCACCATCTGCGCCAGTTTCACCACACCGATGTTACTGGAACGGGTGATGATTTCGGTCACACTGAGCGGGCCAAAATTACGGATATCGCGCACGGTACGCCGCCCGACCCGCATCCAGCCTTGAGTATCAATGACGGTGGCCGGCTGCACTCTGCCGCTGTCCAAGGCGACGGCGACCGGAAAGGGTTTAACCAAAGAACCCGGCTCGAATAAATCAGTGACCGCCCGGTTGCGCAACGGCTCGCCGCTACGCTGGCTCCAATCATTAGGGTTAGCACCCGGTTGATTGGCCATGGCCAAAATCTCGCCGGTATGCGGATCGAGCACCACAATCGTCCCCCCCACAGCACGATGTTCCGCCACCGCCATTTTAAGGGCACGATACGCATAATATTGAATGCGTCGGTCAATGCTAAGCTGTAATATCTGACCGGGTTGTGGCTCCTGGCGAACGTCCAGTTCTTCGACCACCCGCCCACGTCGATCCTGCAATACCCGCTGGCTGCCCGGTACACCGCTGAGCTGTGGGTCGAATTGCAGTTCCAAACCTTCACGGCCCCGGTCATCGATGTCCGTAAAACCAATGAAATGCGCGCTGACTTCGGCATCGGGGTAGTAACGGCGGTATTCCCGCAGGTTATACACCCCACCGATGCCCAAATCGATGATGGTCTGCGCCTCAGTAGGCGGTAAATGCCGCTGCAGGTAAATGAATCGGCGCTGCGAGGCGGCCTCAAGTCGAGCTGTCAGGCGGCCTGGATCTTGGCCTAAAGCGGCGGCCAGTTGCGGCAAGCGTTCTCGATTGCCGGCTTGCAACAATACCGTCGGATCGGCCCAGATCGAACCGACCGGCGAACTCACCGCCAGAGGCTCGCCATGCCGGTCAACAATCATGCCGCGATGTGCCGGAATGGTCAGCGTACGCACAGTGCGGGCATCGCCCTGACTGCGTAAGCGATCATGGTCGATCAACTGCAGATACACGGCTCGAGACAGCAAAATACCTGCACACACTGTCAGTAAAACCAGCGTGAAGCGGCGTCGATTGCGGTACACCTGCTGAGCGCGATGGGAGGGCGGTGTCATGGGCGCAGATAAATGGTTTCAGCGGGTTCGGGAGTCGTCATGTGCAAGCGCTCACGAGCCACTTGATCGACAATGAATTTTGCAGTCACTGCGCTTTGTTCAAGCTGCATTTGCAACCATTCGACCTGTAGTTCTTCTTCCATCTGTTGCAACATTCTTATCTCACTGGTCACCAGGCGACTTTGCTGAGCGCTGTGAATCAGCGCCAGACCCGTGACCAAGACCGCCAGCACCAAGCTACCGAGCCCCCAGATATGTCGGTGTGCAGCTTTCACGGCAAGCGCTCCGCAACCCGCAATACTGCGCTGCGGGAGCGCGGATTGAGCCGGGATTCAGACGCCGCAGGCCGTTGAGGTTTGCCGATGACGCGCAAGCGAGTAGGTAGGGATTGAGCCGGAACAGGCAATTCCGGTGGCCAATCCGGGCCACGCATTTCATGCCGGAAGAACCGTTTGACCAGACGATCTTCAAGGGAATGAAAACTGATCACCACCAGACGTCCACCGGGACGCAACACCGTTACGGCCTGACGCAAAACCGCTGCCAGCTCATCCAGTTCGCGATTGATGGCAATGCGAATGGCTTGAAAGCTTCGGGTTGCCGGATGTTGACCTGATTCGCGGGTCGGCACGACCCGTTCGATCAGCGAGGCCAGTTGCCGCGTGCGGGTGAACGGAGCCTGCTTGCGATCATGCACGATGGCGCGCGCGATCCGGCGATGGAAGCGTTCCTCACCGTAATCACGCAACACCGTCGCCAGTTCGGTTTCGTCCACGGTTGCAAGCCAATCAGCGGCACTTAAACCCGTAGTTGAATCCATACGCATATCCAAAGGCCCATCGTTGCGAAAACTGAAACCGCGATTGGGATCGTCCAACTGCGGCGACGACACCCCAAGATCTAATAACACCCCATCCACTTTCGCCGTAGCAACATGGCGAGCTACCACTTCAGCCAGGTGACTGAACGGCGCACGGACAAACTGCATACGCGGTTCATCAGCAAAACGGCGCGCTGCACAGACTGCGGCTTCCGGGTCACGATCCAGGGCGATGACCCTCGCCGCTTCGCCTAACACGGCTAACAGTGCCGCCGTGTGACCACCACGGCCAAAAGTCGCATCCACATAGCAGCCGTCTCCTGCCACAGCCAGCGCCGCGATCACCTCAGCACAGAGTACAGGTTGATGGGCTTGAGCAACTAACGGCGTCATCAGAGTCAAAATGCCAGGGTATTGACATCGGACTGTGGATCATCGCCGTCTTGAACACGAATCCACTCGTCACGCTGGCGATACCACAGCGCCTCATCCCAAATTTCGAATTTATTTCCCTGACCCACCAAAACCACCCGCCGATCTAATCCGGCAAATTCGCGCAACGGCATCGGCAATAGCAAACGGCCATGGCTGTCCGGATGACATTCTTCAGCATGGCCGAGTAATAAGCGTTTCAATGATCGCGCCTTGCGGTTAGTGCTGGACAAGCACACCAGCCGCTGTTCGACCACTTCCCATTCCGGCAGTGGATAGAGCAACAGGCAGTAGTCCGGGTCGATTGTTATCACCAGTTGATGGGCGCATACATCCTGAAGCTGAGATCGATAGCGCACCGGTATGGACATTCGCCCCTTGACATCCAGCGTTATTGGGCTAATCCCTCGGAACACAGCTTTGCCACCTTTTTAACCACCACCCTGTCCCACTTTTCACCACTTTATGCCACACTATAGAAACAGGTATCCGCCACTGTCAAGCACAAAAATTAAGTGGGTGTTCTCTTTGGTTCTCAAAAAAACAAGTGTTTAATTATAACTTGAGGTTGGGTTGAATGTTGAAAAGTCAGGTATTGATACTGCGGAACCGTGCAAACCAGCGACACATTGGAATGCGGGAGTGACAATGCCAAAATTGAAGAGTTGGCCGATAAGCCGGGTTCTGTCGTGGACAGCCATTCATCTGCGACGTTTGTCACCAAACGCCTGTAGCGACCTACCCGGGAGCCGTGCGGGCCGCACGTTAACACTCCCCTATTTGGTCTTGCTCCGGGTGGGGTTTACCCTGCCACGCGCAGTTGCCTGGCGCGCGGTGTGCTTTTACCACACCTTTTCACCCTTACCGCCGCAGTGGGTGACTGCGGGTAGGCGGTTTGTTTTCTGCGGCACTTTCCGTAGGCTTACGCCCCCCAGGCATTACCTGGCACCCTGCCCTATGGAGCCCGGACTTTCCTCCGTGAGTACACGGCGGCTGTCTGGCCAACTCTTCAGCTATAGTCTGCACCTACCCGCACGCTAAGGCAAGCTTGCACGGATCATGCTTAACTTACTCGGGGAATTTGAATGCCGGATTGACGCGAAGCAGCGTTTAACGCTGCCTGTCGGCTTGCTGCGCCAATTACCCTCTGCCGATCAAGGCCATCTGGTAATCAATCGGGGGTTCGAACGCCATTTGGTCTTATACCCAATCAGCGAATGGCAAAAAATAAGTCAAGAAATTAATCAACTGAATTTATACCAGCGCCGCAATCGGGAATTTGCCCGCTATTTTTACCGCGGAGCCAGTGAGCTTAAACCTGACAGCCAGCAGCGTATTTTACTACCACGGCGCTTGTTACACTATGCTGAAATTCAAGACTGCGCTATTCTGTTTGCTTATGCCAATCGCATCGAGGTCTGGTCACCAGATCGATACACTACCCAACTGGGTGATGAACCGGAAGACTTCGCTGAACTCGCCGAAACCATCATGGGGTATACCAACCAACCGGGCACAATACCCACAAACAACGACGGTTAATCACGTTCGGCATTTAGAGCCAAAGCCATTCGATATAATGTATTACGCTGACCACCACTCAGTTCAGCCGCCACGGCGACCGCCCGTTTCAGGGGCAGCTCACGTAATAATAGCCGCAATAACCGTTGCTGTTCAGCCTTTTGGGGTGACACACTCGCCCCTTGCACGACTAAAACAAACTCACCGCGCTGGCGCTCAGGCACCGCTTGCAACCAGTCAAGCAATGCGCCTAAGGGTGCAACGTGACTTTGTTCAAAGGTTTTGGTCAGCTCACGCGCCAGACAGGCAGGACGATCAGCGCCCAAAATCGCGGCCAAATCCTGCACCGCCGCGACAATGCGATGCGGAGATTCAAAAAATACCAGGGTCTGAGGATAGGTAGCCAGCTCAGCCAACCGTCGCTGTCGCGCTACGCTGCGAGGTGGCAAGAATCCTTCGAAGCTGAAGCGCTCACAGGGTAAACCGGCAATCGATAACGCCGCCATCACACTGCTGGGACCGGGAACGGCACACACAGCAAGTCCTTGGCGACGCAGTTCGCGCACCAGTGGAAAACCCGGATCGCTGATCAAGGGAGTACCGGCATCGCTGATCAATGCCCCAGTCCGCCCGGCTTGGAGCTGAGCGACCAAGCCCGGCACCCGGGCCAATTCATTATGTTCATGGAGGGCAAGCAGTGGAGTCTTAATGGCAAAATGCTGTAATAAACGCTGGCTGTGCCGGGTATCTTCGGCGGCAATCCAGTCAACTTGTCCTAAAATCAGTAAGGCACGGTGACTGATATCGCCCAGGTTGCCAATCGGTGTAGCCACAACGTATAAGGTACCGGGTAAGGTCAGAGGATGGGCATCAACGGCGTTTGCCATATTCGTTCGATCGAGCTCGCTATACTGATTCAGGAGAGATTAAATGCCGATTCACACCACAACGTCCACTCGCAGTCGTGGTCACACGGCCGAGACCCTGGCTTGCGATTATCTGCAACGACAGGGTCTCAAACTGGTGATGCGTAATTATACCTGTAAGGTCGGTGAATTGGATTTGATTATGCAGGATGCTGCGCAACTGGTGTTTGTCGAAGTGCGCAGCCGCCGTGCTAGCCAGCATGGTACACCTGTGGATACAATCACGGCCGACAAACAACGTCGGCTGATTCGCGCTGCTGAGCATTACCTGCAGCGTTATCAAGTCGATCAAGCCTGTCGTTTCGATGTGGTTGGCATCACTTATCACAACGACCGGGTGCAGGTTGATTGGGTGCCCAACGCCATACAAGCTCACTGACGACCCCCTTGTGGAATATTTACAGAGGAAACTTATTGATGATCGCTAGAATATACGGTGTAAGCCTATTGCTCTGCGCCAGCCTGCTCAGCAGCGGCTGCGGGGTATTTGTCGTCGGCGGAGCGGCAACAGCCGCTTCGGTAGCCCATGACCGTCGCACTGCTGGCACCATTGTTGAGGATCAAGCGATTGAGCTCAAGATCTACCAGGCGCTACGCAACGAACCAGACCGTCTGGACAATACCAGCATCAATGTCACCAGCTACGATCGGGTCGTACTGCTCACTGGTGAGGTACCTTCGGCGGGAATCAGCGCGTGGGCCGAGCGCGTGGCCGGTGATATTGACAATGTCATCATGGTGCATAATAAACTGGCCGAGCGCCCTCCAAGCAGTCTGGGTAATCGCAACAATGACGCCTGGATCAGCGCTCGCGCTAAAAGCGCCTTGCTGCAAGTCAAGATACCCGGTTTTGACCCCACCCGGGTTAAAGTTGTCACGCGACGCGGCGTTGTCTATTTGATGGGGCTGGTGACCGAGACCGAAGGCCAGGCGGCCGCAGACAGCATTAGTCGGGTCAATGGGGTGCGGCAGGTAGTTACCCTATTCCGCTACATTGAAAGTGCCGGCTAGGCCGGTACTATTTAACCACTTTGAGGTCGGGCCGCGACTTCTTTTGTCCAGTACTGTCCGAGTGTTTTTGTGGCTCATCGGGTGGGGGAGCACTGTCTCCCTGACCGGGTTCGCCACCAAAAGCCATGCCTTGCCCATTCTCACGAGCGTATATTGCGATCACCGCAGAAACCGGCACCTGGATAGTACGACTTAACCCGGAAAAGCGCGCTTCAAAAAAGATCCACTCATTATCGATGACTAAGTCCTGCACCGCAGACGGACTGATGTTCAGTACAATGCGTTCATCTTGCACATATTCTTTGGGCACGTCGACGCCAGGGTATCCGGCATTAACCAGCAGATGGGGCGTCATCCCGTTGTCGTTAGTCCATTCATAAAGTGCGCGCAGCAAATAAGGGCGGCTGGAAAACATACGCGTCATAAGTTCACCATTACGTGTTCTTGAGGGTTGGAACAAACTAAGAGCACAATCAACTAAGCGCGGCTAAAAAAAGCAACCGATTTATTAGCAAACACCGCCGTGTTGAGCGGAGTGCGAAAACTCCGCTCAACCAACATACTGGCTATCAGCGGACGTCTTTCCAGTATTCTTTCTTAAGCAGATAGAACACCACGAAAGCCAGGGCGAGATACAGCAACACCCATTTACCAATGCGCTCCCGATCCATTTTATAAGGCTCGGCGACGTAAGCCATAAAGTTGACCAAATCCGCCATGGCCACATCGAACTCTTCTGGCGTCATCGAACCCGGCTCCACAAGTTCGAACCCGACAACCTCACCCGCCTCATCGAACACCGCCTCTTGCAAGCCCTGCAATTGCCACAACACATTCGGCATCGAGGTGTTTTCCAGAACCGGGTTGTTCGTCCCAAACGGACGACCGTCATCCGAGTAGAAGGTGCGTAGATAGGTGTAGACATACGCGTTACTGGTCGAGCGGGTGATCAGCGACAGATCCGGAGGAGCCACGCCACCGAACCAGTCTTGTGCAGCCGCCGAACTCATAGGAATGGTCATCAAGTCACCGATTTCGATTTCGGGATCGAAAACCAGATGCTCCATGACCAATTCTTCCGGGACTCCGGCATCGCGCGCAAAGCGATTGTAGCGCTGGAATTGCAGGGAATGACAACCCATACAGTAGTTCATGTACAACTGGGCGCCCCGCTGCAAAGACGCCTGATCAGACGGGTCAACCGTGACTCGATCCAGCGGATAATTACTCGCCGCAGCCCAGACTAAGCCAGGTAACCACAGCAAGATCAACAGTAATTTTTTCATCGCTTACTCCTATGAGTCCCGATCAGACGACGAGAACGGAAACGACAACAGTGGAGACCCTTTAGTGACGCGCTTTGGTAACGGTTTGGTCTTTTCATTCGCGGTATACCAGGGCATCAGCAGGAAGAACGCAAAGTACACAAACATGCCAATTTGCGCCAACAAAGTGTACAGCGGCGTAGACGGTTGGGTACCCAAGAAGGTCAGCATCACGAATGCCACCGTAAATGCAGCCAGTGCTGCTTTATACGTGTTGCCGCGATAGCGAATCGACTTAACCGGGCAACGATCCAGCCATGGCAGCAAGAACAGCAGGATGATGGAACCAAACATCGCGATCACACCGAGTAACTTGGCGTCAAGGAACCATATATCGAAGGTCACTGCCCGCAATATGGCGTAAAACGGCGCGAAATACCATACCGGCGCGATGTGATCCGGTGTCACCATCGGGTTGGCTGGTTCAAAGTTGGGGTGTTCCAGGAACAGCCCTCCCATTTCGGGGGCGAAGAACACGACGAGCGCGAAGAAAAACAGAAAGCCGATGATAATCATCAGATCTTTGACGGTGAAGTACGGGTGGAACGGGATACCATCGAGCGGCTTGCCGGTTTTGTCTTTCTTTTCTTTAATTTCAATCCCGTCGGGGTTGTTAGAACCAACGTGATGCAAGGCGACAATGTGTAAAAATACCAGCATGACCAACACCAAGGGCAAGGCCACCACATGCAGGGCAAAGAACCGGTTCAGGGTAGCATCAGCGATCATAAAATCACCTTGAATCCATACGACCAGTTGCTCGCCGATCAGAGGTATCGCACCGAACAGGCCAATAATCACCTGAGCACCCCAATACGACATTTGCCCCCACGGCAACACATAGCCCATGAATGCTTCGGCCATCAGCACCAGGAAAATCAACATACCGATGATCCAGATAAGCTCGCGAGGTTTCTTATACGAGCCATACAACATCGCTCTGAACATGTGCAGATACACAACGATGAAAAACGCCGAGGCACCGGTCGAGTGCATATAGCGAATCAACCATCCCCAGTGCACATCACGCATGATGTACTCGACCGAACCAAACGCTTCCTCAGCCGAAGGCTTATAGCTCATGGTCAACCAGATACCGGTGACCAGCTGGATCACCAACACGACGGCGGCCAGCACCCCAAAGGCATACCAGATATTAAAGTTTTTGGGGGTATAGTACTTCCCCATGTGGTAATTCCAGGTTTCGATGAGTGGAAAACGCGCATCGACCCATTCAATTACTCTATTGTTTTTACTGGGATTTTCCGGGCTAGCAGCCATCACGCAGCCTCCGAGTCTTCACCCACCAGCACACGGGTGTCACTGATAAATGTATAAGGTGGAATGACTAAATTAGTGGGTGCTGGAACCCCACGATAGACACGCCCGGCCAAATCGAAACGCGAACCATGGCAAGCACAGAAGAAACCACCTTTCCAATTGGGTCCTAAATCATCCGGCGCAATTTCCGGACGGTACTGGGGCGAACACCCCAAATGGGTACACACGCCAATCACTACAAAGATATTGGGCATCGCCTCCCGCGCTCGGATTGAATTTTGCGTATAGGGGGGTTGCTGTGATTCGTTGGATTCTGGATCGCGCAGATCGCCGACCACCTCAGGCAAGCTTGCAAGCATGGCCTCGGTGCGATTAAGCACCCAGACCGGCCGACCACGCCACTCTACTACCACACGAGCGCCTGGCTCCAATCTGCTGATATCGATTTCTATGGGTGCGCCTGCTGCCCGTGCTCTTTCACTGGGCGCCCAAGACGCGAGGAAGGGTACTGCGACGAAGGCGACTCCCACACCGCCTACCACTGTCGCCGAGGCAGTTAAGAACCGGCGTCGGTCATGATTAACCATTTCAGCCGTCGACATGAATCATACTCCTGGAACGTTTCTATTAAGCGTTTCCGATCAAAACCTAAATGTAGGCGATCGACTCTTGACACAAGTGATCCTTACGCTGTCAATTATACCAGACAACCCCCGTTCTGGGGCGGTCACAGCAGGCCGCCAAGCGCATCCAGAAACCGACGATTCTCTGCTGAAGTACCGACCGTGACCCGCAAACAGTCGTGTAATAAACCACCGACTGGGTGCAAATTTTTGATCAGCACACCCTGGTATTTCAATCCATTGAATACTGCCCCGGCCTGCCCTTCAGGCACTCGGAACAGGATGAAATTGGCCTGACTGGGATAAGTCACTATCCCTGGTAGTTGAGTAAGCCCGGCCTGTAGCTCAGTACGGGCCTGACGAATCCAGCCCGCCTGCATATCCAGCACCGCTCGGTGCCGGAGCACAAACTCAACGCTGCGTTGGGTCAACACATTGATATTGTAAGGCAAACGCAGTTTATCGATTTCACGCAGCCAATGGGCTGCCCCCAACACATACCCTAACCGCAATCCTGCTAAACCTGATTTCGACAAAGTGCGCATCAGCAGCAGGTTGTCATACTCCGCCAGTGCGTTGATGAAGCTGGCTTCAGCAAACGCACCATAAGCTTCGTCGACAACCACCAGACCCGGTGTCGCTGCAATAATCTCGCGTAGTGCCCCGGTATCGAACAAATTACCGGTCGGGTTATTCGGATAAGCGATAAACACCAAAGCAGGACGATGCGTCCGAATGGCGTGCAGCATGGCGGCTGTGTCCAAGGAGAAATCAGGGCGTAGCGGCACTCCGACATAGTCCAGACCGGTAAATGTTGCCACCATCCGGTACATGACAAAGCTGGGTTCGGGGGCCAACACGACCCGCCGCTCGCCTTGGGCACCCGCCAGTGTCAAAGCCAGCAATTGGATCAGCTCGTCCGAGCCGTTGCCCAGTAATAATTCAACTTCGGCGGGCAATTCCAGGCTGGCACGCATCTGCTGCACCAACGCCCTGGCCTGTGAGTCGGGGTAACGATTAAGCGGCGTATCACGCAGTGTGGCCAGCCACTCGGTGACCAGCTCATCTGGCCAGGAATAGGGATTTTCCATGGCGTCTAGTTTAATCAGTCCCTGCGCGTCTGCTACGGGATAAGCCTGCAGAGCGAGAATCTCAGGGCGAATCAGTTCAGCCGGTGTCACCGTCATCGGCACGACTCCGGTTGCAGGGCACAAGCAAAGGCCGCTATTAACGCACGCAGTGCGGCATGTTTCATTTTCATCGCCGCTTTATTGACGATCAGGCGGGAGCTGATATCAGCGATGTGTTCCAAGGGTAACAGCCCATTAGCGCGCAAGGTTTTACCGGTATCCACCACATCAACAATATAATCAGCCAACCCCACCAAAGGTGCCAGCTCCATGGAGCCATAGAGCTTGATCACCTCGGCCTGAATACCGCGAGCCGCAAAATGGCGGCGGGCGACATTAATGTATTTGGTAGCTACCCGTGGGCGCCGTTGTGGCACCGCAGGTGAAGTGTGCGGAAAACCCGCGACCATGAGCCGACAGCGGGCAATACCAAGATCCAGCGGTTCATAGAGTCCCTCGCCACCATGCTCCAGCAACACGTCTTTGCCTACCACACCCAAATCGGCTGCACCGTATTGCACATAAGTCGGCGTATCAGTGGCGCGCACAATCACTACTTTAATGTCCGGTCGGTTGGTATCGAGTATCAACTTACGGCTGCTGCCAGGGTCATCGACGAGTTCAATACCCATATCCGCCAGCAACGGCCGGGTTTCATCGAGAATCCGACCTTTTGACAACGCCAGGGTGATATTCGTCACCATGGTCAAGATACCCGGCGCACCGAAGCACCCAGCCGCGACAGGCGCTCCTCGATACACTCATAACCGCGGTCGATATGATAGATCCGATCCACCAGCGTCTCGCCCTGAGCTACCAAAGCAGCCAGAATCAAACCAGCCGAAGCCCGTAAGTCTGTGGCCATGACGGGTGCACCGGTCAGTTGTGCCACACCGGTGCTAATGGCAGTATTGCCTTCCAAACGGATGACGGCGCCCATACGCTGCAGCTCGTTGACATGCATGAAGCGATTCTCAAATACGGTTTCGGTAATCGTGCCCACGCCTTTGGCCACTGCATTCAGGGCAACAAACTGCGCTTGCATATCGGTGGGAAAACCGGGGTGGGGCGCAGTACGCAGGTGCACCGCCTGTGGACGCTGCCCCTGCATGTCCAGATGAATCCAATCCTGGCCGGTCTCGATGTGCGCTCCCGCCTCTTGCAGTTTAAGCAACACTGCATCCAGACACCCAGGCCGGGTGTCACGAATGGTGATTTGCCCACCGGTAATCGCCGCCGCTACCAGATAGGTACCGGTTTCAATACGATCCGGCATTATCCGGTAATGGGTTGCATGCAGGCGGGGGACACCGCAGATAATCAGGGTATCGGTACCTAATCCCTTAATGTCGGCACCCATGGCGATTAAACACTCGCCTAGATCAACCACCTCGGGTTCGCGTGCCGCGTTCTCGATGACCGTAGTTCCCTCAGCTAAGGTTGCCGCCATGAGTAAATTAGCCGTACCTGTGACGGTCACTAGATCCAGCACCAGGCGAGCGGCCCGCAAACGGCCCCGACAGCGCGCACGGATATAACCCGCCTCAACCTCAATCTCAGCACCCATGGCACGCAAGCCGTACAAATGCTGATCAACCGGGCGGGAACCAATGGCGCATCCCCCAGGCAGTGAGACTTCGGCATAACCATGGCGAGCCAACAACGGCCCTAACACCAGGATCGACGCTCGCATGGTCTTGACCAGATCATAAGGCGCGCAGAACTTATCCACCGCCCGCGGATCGACTTCAATGGTCATGCGCTCGTCGACACTCAAATGAGCCCCCAAACGCCCGAGCAGTTCCATGCTGGTAGTGACATCACGCAGATGGGGCACATTACTCAGGGTGATCGGCTCATCGGCCAGCAGCGTAGCGGCTAGAATCGGCAAAACCGCATTTTTGGCACCAGCGGCCCGCAGCTCACCTATCAGCGGCTTACCGCCATGAATTAACAGTTTATTCAATCCATGTACTCGATAATTGAACGATCATCCACCAGAACGCTGCTGCCAGGCTTCCGGGGTATGGGTGCTTAGCGCCAAAGCATGGATCGACTGGTTACCAAAATTCTCGCCTAGCGCGGCATAGACCAGACGGTGCTGCTGCACCCGCGTCTTGCCGATAAAATCCGGGCTGATCACGATGGCTTCAAAATGAACTTCATCATCGCCGCGAATAATCACCTGGGCATCGGTCAAATGAGCCTCAATTAAGTGTTTGATCTGCTCAGTGTTCATTGTATCTGGCCTCGGCGATTACGTTCGCGCAACAAGTCGATGACCCCCTGCACGCCCTGGCTGGCAAACTGGCTGCCCAGCGAGTTGCGATAATTGGACACCAGGCTCACCCCTTCAATGTTGACATCGTAGACCTTCCAAGCGTCATCGCGCCAGTGCATCCGATAGCTCACCGGAACAGGCTCGCCCCCCCCGGCAGGCTGAAGCCGCATCCGCACGACGATATCCTCGGCGTCATCTTCGGCTTGCAGGGGGAGAAAATGCAGAGTCTCACCGGAATATTCCAACAGGCCACTGGCGTAAGTACGCACTAACAGGGTCAGAAACTCATCGATGAATGCCTCACGTTGTTCGGGAGTCGCTTCACGCCAGTGCCGCCCCATCACCCAACGGCCTACGGTACGAAAGTCCAAGTGCGGGACAATATGCTCTTGTACCAGTTCGTACAGGCGGCTGTTGTCCTGAACGAGTTCAGCGCGGTTTGCCTCAAGGATCTCCAGCACCTGATCCGTAGTATTTTTAACCAGATTCAGTGCGTGCTGCGGTGAAGTGGCATTAGCCATCACCCCAGTCATGGGCAGCCATAACAGCAGCACAATAGCGATTAGTTTTCTCATCAATTAACCTTTCAAAACAGGGATTTTACCGATTTTTACCCGCCATTCGGCCGGCCCGGTATGATGCACCGACTCACCTTGGCTGTCCACGGCTACGGTAACCGGCATATCCTCAACGGTAAATTCGTAAATGGCCTCCATGCCCAGATCGTCAAAAGCCAGTACCCGTGACTTACGGATCGCTTTGGATACCAGATAAGCCGCACCGCCCACCGCCATGAGATACACGGCTCGATGATCGCGGATGGCCTCGATGGCGGCAGCGCCGCGTTCAGCCTTGCCGATCATACCTACAAGACCGGTATGCTCCAGCAAGGTTCGGGTGAATTTATCCATGCGCGTTGCCGTGGTCGGCCCGGCCGGACCGACAGCTTCATCCCGCACCGGATCCACAGGACCAACATAATAGATAAACCGGTTGGTGAAATCGACCGGCAGGGTCTCACCGCGTTGAATCATATCGACCAAACGCTTATGGGCGGCATCACGACCCGTTAGCAATCGACCGTTGAGCAACAAGGTTTCGCCCGGCTTCCAGGTCGCGACTTCCTCGCGGGTCACCGTGTTCAGATCGACCCGTCTTGAGCTCGCCCCCGCTTCCCAGGTGACAGCCGGCCAGTCTTCCAGCTTAGGATGAGGCAGTTCCGCCGGCCCACTGCCGTCCAAGGTGAAATGCACATGGCGAGTCGCTGCACAGTTGGGAATCATCGCCACGGGTTTGTTCGCGGCATGGGTGGGATAGTCCAAAATTTTCACATCGAGGACTGTGGTCAAGCCGCCCAGACCCTGGGCACCAATGCCGAGAGCATTGATTTTGTCAAATAGCTCAAGGCGCAGCTCCTCCAAGGTGTTGGCAGGGCCACGCGCCTGTAATTCGTGGATATCAATCGGCTCCATCAACGCCTGCTTGGCCATCAGCATGGCTTTCTCGGCCGTACCGCCGATACCGATGCCCAACATGCCGGGCGGACACCAACCGGCCCCCATGGTCGGCACGGTGTCCACCACCCAATCGCTGATGGAGTCCGACGGATTAAGCATGGCAAATTTAGATTTAGCCTCGGAGCCACCGCCCTTAGCAGCCAGAATCACCTCCACCGTGTCGCCGGGCACCAGCGTCATGTGAATCACTGCGGGCGTATTGTCTCCGGTATTACGGCGCGCCCCGGCGGGATCGGTCAAAATAGAAGCCCGCAAGGTATTGTCGGGGTGGTTATAGGCTTGACGCACCCCTTCATTGACCATGTCGGTAATACTGAACTGGGTGTCCCAACGCACCTCCATGCCAATGGTGAGAAAAGCGGTGACGATGCCGGTATCTTGACACATCGGCCGATGGCCCTCAGCACACAAGCGCGAGTTGACCAGAATCTGCGCCATGGCATCGCGCGCCGCCCGGGATTGTTCACGCTCATAGGCCGCTGCCAGAGCATCGAGATAATCTTTGGGATGATAATAGGAAATATGTTGCAGCGCATCGGCTACGCTTTGGACGAAATCGTCCTGACGAATGGTCGGCATGCGTTTATCCGCCTTGTGGTGATTGTTGTTCGTTATAGTTTAGCAGATTTAGCTTGACTACTTGAGCCATGCCGACACGATAGAGGCAGCCGTACGGCCTGGTTGCTCTCAAACGAAAACACCTTAGCCTATATTTCACCTGGTCATCGTTGGAAACCCGGTCAGTCCAATAGCCCCCGTTCGGGCGGCATCCAGCCTGGATGAAAAATCGGCAAACCAGTGATACTATTACCCACCCTGACTTGCTCGTAACGTCCCATGAATTTATACGCTGTCCGTGCCATTTATGTCTTTGAGCTCAGCCGTACTGCCCGCACACTGCTGCAAAGCATTGTTTCACCGGTTATCTCAACGTCGCTGTATTTCGTGGTATTCGGTGCAGCCATTGGTTCACAGATCGCTGAGATCAACGGCGTCAGCTATGGCGCTTTCATTGTGCCGGGTTTGATCATGCTGATGCTGCTCACTCAAAGTGTGGCTAATGCCTCGTTTGGAATTTATTTCCCGCGTTTTTCCGGGACGATTTACGAGTTACTGTCAGCGCCCGTGTCTTATTTCGAAATTGTCTTGGGCTATGTGGGCGCAGCAGCGACCAAGTCGATTATTCTCGGCCTGATTGTCTTGGCAACGGCGGGGTTTTTCGTACCGTTACACATCGCTCATCCCGTATGGATGGTGTTGTTTTTGGTGCTGACGGCAACGACTTTTAGTTTAATCGGCTTTATTGTCGGTATCTGGGCCGATGGCTTTGAGAAGCTGCAAATCGTGCCATTGCTGATTATCACTCCGCTGACTTTTCTCGGTGGCACGTTTTATTCCATCGAGATGTTGCCACCTTTCTGGCAAACAGTCACCTTACTCAATCCGGTGGTGTATTTGGTCAGTGGCTTTCGCTGGAGTTTCTACGGGGTCGCCGATGTCAGTCTGGCCGCAAGCCTGGTTATGGTTGGAGTATTTTTGGGTTTGGCGCTGGCGATTATCGCGTGGATTTTTAAAACCGGCTACCGGCTGAAAAATTAGCACACCCTTCATCCATAATAGGCACGATACCACTCCACAAACCGCGCCACACCTTGTTCCACGTTGACTTGGGGTTGATACCCCACCGCTGACGCTAAGGCACTGACATCCGCCGATGTATCAGGTACGTCACCGGGCTGTAAGGGCAGTAATTCCAATTGCGCTTTACGGCCTAGGCACTGCTCCAGCACCTCGATATAGCGCAGCAAAGCCACCGGTTCACGGTTACCGATATTGTAGACCCGATACGCCGCCACCCCACTGGCTGCAGGGTCGGGGTTGTGGCTGTCCCAGCCGGTATCACACTGAGCCGGTTGATCCAAGACCCGCACAATACCTTCGACAATATCATCGATATAGGTGAAACTGCGAGTGTGCTGGCCATGATTAAATACCGGAATCGGCTGACCCGCAAGAATCGCTTTAGTAAATAAAAACAAAGCCATATCTGGACGACCCCATGGCCCGTATACGGTAAAAAAACGCAGACCGGTGCAGGGAATAGCGTATAAATGCGCATAGCTGTGCGCCATCATTTCATTGGCTTTTTTACTGGCAGCATACAGTGTCAAGGGGTGTTCGGTGGAGTACTGTTCAGCAAACGGCATCCGTGTATTCGCCCCATAAATCGAGCTGGTAGAGGCATAGACGAGATGGGTGATGTTATGGTGGCGACAGCCCTCTAATATGTGCAGGAATCCGGTGATATTACTGGAAACATAGACATGCGGGTTCTCGGCGGCATAGCGCACCCCCGCTTGGGCGGCTAAATGAACCACGCGGCGCGGTTGACGGGTGGCAAACAATGCGTCAACAGCGGCACGATCAGCCAGATCGGCATGGACATGAGTATAGGCGGGATGACCCATAAACCGCGCCAACCGGGCTTTTTTCAGATTAACATCATAGTAATCATTGAGATTATCCAAGCCGATAACCTGTTCGCCACGGCCCAATAACGCCAGTGCCAGATGCGAGCCAATAAACCCGGCGGTACCGGTAACCAAAATCGACATGCCAAGCTCTCCATCACTGCGAAATCGCGTTGTATTGTCCATAATATACACTGTAGTCCGTATCGGGTAGGCATAGCGTAAACCGTACCGTTACGAGCGCAACTCAGTGCCTCCACCCTAATTTTTAGGAGCCGCATCACCATGACCCCAAATCTTGAGACTTTACCTAAAGTTGAACTCCATATGCACATCGAAGGTTCATTAGAACCGGAGCTGATGTTTGCGCTGGCCGAACGCAATGGCATTCAATTGCCTTATGCTTCGGTGGAAGACGTTCGCCAAGCGTACCAGTTTAGTAACTTGCAGTCGTTTCTGGATATTTACTATGCCGGGGCCTGTGTATTGCTGACCGCCCAGGATTTTTACGCTATGACCTGGGCCTATCTGTTGCGCTGCCAAGCCGATAAGGTTCGCCACACCGAGATTTTTTTCGATCCCCAAACTCATACAGATCGCGGTGTGCCGTTTGCACATGTCATTGAGGGCATTAGCCAGGCTCTGCGGGATGGTGAAACGCAACTCGGTATCAGCTCCAGGCTGATTCTCTGCTTTCTGCGCCATCTCAGTGCCGAAGCGGCCATGCAGACCTTGGAACAGGCACTGCCTTACCGTGAGCACATCATCGCGGTGGGGCTGGATTCCTCGGAACAAGGCCACCCACCGGAAAAATTCCAAGCGGTGTTCGACCGCGCACGCGCCGAGGGCTTTCTCACCGTCGCCCATGCCGGCGAAGAAGGGCCGCCGGAGTATATTCGCCAGGCACTGGATTTATTGCAGGTCAAGCGGATTGATCACGGCGTACAGTGCATCCATGATCCGGCACTGGTCGAGCGGCTGGTCGCTGAACAAATTCCTCTGACCGTATGCCCGTTGTCCAATGTCAAACTGTGCGTATTTGATCGTCTGGAACATCATAATCTCAAACAGCTATTGGATCGTGGGGTCTGTGTCACCATCAATTCCGATGATCCAGCCTATTTCGGGGGCTATATTGGCGAGAATTTCCGTGCTACCCAGCAGGCACTGGATCTGGATCAAGATGCTGTCTACCGGCTTTCAGTGAATGCGATTAATGCCGCGTTTCTGGACAGTGCGGCTAAGCACAAGCTCAGGCAGGAGTTAGAGGTCTGGCGGCAAACGCACTGACGGTAGCAAATAATTTTATTCGGTTTTTGAAGTGTCTGTGGGCGGTTTCAGGCGATGCAAAACTTGCATGGCTTTATTGAACTCGCCCTGCACAATCTGCGGGAAAACCGGCATCACGGCATCGAGTGCAGTCTCAATAGACTGGCGCTCGGACAGTGGTGGGCGCTCTAGTACATAAGCCACGACATCGCCACCCACGCCCGGATGACCGATACCGATGCGCAAGCGCAGAAAATCATTGCGACCTAGTTGCCGCATCGTGTCGCGTAGGCCATTATGGCCGCCATGACCGCCACCCTGTTTAAGACGCACGACTCCGGCGGGTAAATCCAGATCATCGTGCACCACCAGCATGGCCGTCGGTGGGATTTTATAAAACGCCAGTAGCGGAGTGATCGCCTGGCCACTGCGGTTCATAAACGTCTGTGGTTTCAACAGCCACAGGGTCTGTCCGGCGATGGAGACGCGGGCGCATTCACCCTTGTAACGCGGTTCGGGGCGCAGCATGGCACCCGTCTGTGTAGCCAGCCGATCCAATAGCCAAAACCCGGCGTTATGCCGGGTTTCAGCATAGCCTACGCCGGGATTGCCGAGTCCGACGACTAACTGCAACACGGGCGACGACTCGTCTTATTAGGTCTCGTCGCTTTCGTCCGGCTGCTCATCGCCTTCAGCCGCTTCTTCGTCCTCATCACTGCCGGCCCCAGTGGGGTAGGACACACTGACCACCGTGGTGTCACTGCCACCTTGCAACAGATGAACGCACTCCACCCCAGCAGGCAGCGTCAACTCTGACATGAGGATCGACTCGTTAACGCCCAGCTCCAGCACATCAACATCTATGGACTCAGGCAAGTCTTTAGGCAAGCAACTGACCTCGATTTCGATCATCAAGCGACTGATAATTCCACCATCCTGACGAACCCCTTTACAACGTTCCTCATTGATAAAGTTAAGGGGCACCCGCACCCGGATCTCTTCGTCTTCGATAACCCGCTGCAAGTCCATATGCAACACAACCGTCGGTTTAAACGGGTGACGCTGCAAATCACGCAATACCACCTGCTCTGACGGTCTGCCAGCCACATTCAAGGTGAGAATCTGGGAATAAAACCCTTCGTCTCGCAAATGACGCTGAATTTCATTCTGAGCAATAATTAAATTTACCGGATCACGCCGGGCACCGTATACCACCGCTGGTATTCTTCCGGAACGACGCAGGCGGCGGCTCGCACCTTTCCCCACATCGTCACGGGACTCAGCATTCAACACTTCATCGACACTCATGTCGTTAGCTCCATTGAGATTAGATTGGGTCACAGAAAGGTAAACCCCACCACTCCCGCGACCAGGTCATGGCAGGGGCATTGCGCTGCCGATTCAAGCAAACAGGCAGCTTATGGATTCTTCATTGTGTACCCGGCGCATGGTCTCAGCCAGCAGCGGAGCGACGCTTACCTGGCGGATGCACTGACTGTCTTCGGCTTTACCGCGCAACGGTATGGTATCGGTCACGACTAATTCGTCAAGTTCCGATTTTTCAATATTTTCAATTGCTGAGCCGGATAACACCGCATGGGTGCAGTAAGCCCGCACCGAAGCGGCTCCGCGTTTTTTAAGGGCGGCGGCGGCCTGGCAGAGCGTGCCAGCCGTGTCGACCATATCATCAACCAGCACGCAATGCTGGCCTTCGACCGCACCGATGATGTTCATGACTTCAGCCTGATTAGGCCCAGGTCGGCGCTTATCAATAATCGCCAACTCGGCGTCGTCCAGTCTTTTGGCCAAAGCACGGGCGCGTACCACTCCGCCTACATCGGGTGACACCACCACTGGACGCCCCAACTGCCGGGCACGGATATCTTCCAGCATCAGCGGCGAGGCATAAACATTATCCAGTGGTTTGTCGAAAAACCCCTGGATCTGGTCAGCATGTAAATCCACCGTCAGCACCCGGTCGATGCCGGCGACGGAAATCATATTGGCCACGACCTTAGCAGAAATGGGTAACCGCGCCGAACGCGGGCGTCGATCTTGCCGGGAATACCCCAGATAAGGAATAACCGCTGTGAGCCTGAGAGCCGAAGAGCGCAACAGCGCATCGGCCATAATCAACAGCTCCATAAGGTTATCATTGGTAGGGTAGCATGTCGGTTGGACAATGAAAACATCCTGGCCACGCACGTTTTCCAGGATTTCGACCGACACTTCACCATCGCTGAAACGACTGACGCTGGCTTTGCCTAGCGGCAAACTGAGATGCTGAGTGATTGCTTGGGCTAATCGCGGATGGGCATTACCCGCAAAAACCATCATTCGACCGTTGGACAAAGGTCTTCCCAAAGATTCGTTTGAGTTAGGGTAAATGGCGCGTACCGCTGTTTCACAGGATTAGACAGACGCATTATGGCTGGGCCGCCAGGATTCGAACCTGGGAATGGCGGGATCAAAACCCGCTGCCTTGCCGCTTGGCTACGGCCCAATAGTTAATCACCTTCCCATTATGTCGCTTTGCAGTCGCTGGTGCAAGAGCGAACGATTACAGCCCCGGCTCACAAAACCGGCCAGACCCGCTGGACGTTGCGCCAGCACGGCCTCAGCTTGCTTCCGATCCGGGAAGGCTGCAAACACGCAACTGCCTGTACCTGTCATTCGAGCCTGCCCATAGGCAGACAGCCACGCAGCAGCGGCACTCACCGCAGGATAGCGGCGCAACACCACGGCTTCGCAGTCATTGCCCGCCTCGGGGGGTACAGAGGCGCAGATTTTGAGTGCTGGCGTGTTGCGTGTCAAGTCAGGATTGGCAAACACTTCGCGGGTATTGACCTGGCAGGCGGGCACCACGACCACAAACCAGGGTTCATCGAGTGCCACCGGGGTTAATTGCTCGCCTACACCTTCGGCCCAGGCCGCCTGCCCGAGCACGAAAATCGGCACATCCGCGCCCAGACTCAAACCTAAGTCAGCTAATTCGGTCAGACTCAAGCCCAGATGCCAATAATGATTCAACGCCACCAGCGTCGTAGCGGCATCTGAACTCCCTCCCCCTAGACCGGCACCCGCAGGCAAACGTTTGTCGATGTGCACATCTATCCCGGCCTGTGACGCATAACGCTGTTGTAGCAAACGTGCGGCGCGTACGCATAAGTCCTGTTCGGGATCGAGTGCTGCCAAACCTCCGTGACGCACAATCTGGTTGTCATCACGCGGCGTGAATGACAAATAGTCGGCAATATCGAGAAATTGAAATAAGGTTTGCAGCAGATGATAGCCGTCTGCCCGCCGACCCACGATATGTAAAAATCGATTGAGTTTGGCCGGTGCCGGCCAGGGCGTGTTTAAATCAGTGTCCATTGGCGAATTAATAATTGTACTGTGACAGGTTCATATACCGCCCGCAGTCGCTGAGGCAGACTAAAATCATCCACTTGAATATAGTTAGGGTAATGGATCAACCAGCCGGCCTGCTGCAGCTGCCGCAATCGACCCTCGGAGTCGGTGACCGGGGCCATGGGCGAGGTCGGCGTGGCCAAGCCTAACAGCCAATAGCGCAGGCCGGTAATCGGTAGTGACAGACCGGTCACCTCTGCCAGCAGGTGATCAGGGTCGTCGGCCTGTAGCGATTGCCCGCCCTGATATAGGGTCACGCTGTCCGAATCGCCACGGATGCTGATCTGTCCTTGGCCCAGGGCACCGACCAGATCAATGCGGTAAACCTCTCCCTGCTGTTCCCAGCTAATACTGCTCTGCCAGCTCTGCTGGCCGTCAGTAATCGCCAGGCGGCCTGTAAAAGCCCAGCTGTCTAAATCCTCCGCAGAACTCTGCGGTGGAGAGACCGTGGTAACCCCCGTGGCGCAGCCCGCTAACAGCAGCA
>SKOM01000256.1 GCA_007120095.1 Candidatus Competibacteraceae bacterium
CACCACACAGCATTGCGGTATTCTCAGCGGCAGATTATCTGCACTGGGAAAGCCAGCAAACTGAAAAATACGAATTCCTTAATGGTGAAGTGTTTGCCATGGGCGGTGCTTCGCGGCGGCATGTCACGATTGCCGGTAATCTGTTCTCTGCTCTAGACCAAGCTCTGGAAGATTCGCCGTGCCGCGCCTATATGGCGGATATGAAAGTACAGGTACACGCCGATTGCGCGTATTTCTACCCGGATGTCCTAGTCACCTGCGATCCTGCTGATCATCAGGCTGACTATTATATGAGCGCCCCGTGCTTGATTGTTGAAGTGCTATCGCCTGCCACTGCCGGATACGATCGCGGGGAAAAATTCGCCGCTTATCGACAACTCTCGTCATTACAGGACTTTGTGCTGATCGACCCCCAGCGTCGCCACATAGAGCACTATGTCAAAACCGCTCAAGGACGGTGGCAACTCAGCGATATCGTCGCCGAACAACCTTTGGTTCTCAACAGTCTGGACATCACCATCCCATGGGCGCGTATTTTCCGCAACGTCAATTAAAGGATTACCATGTCTCGCATTAATCCCATACTGGTTGAAGTCACCCGCGGGGAACAGGTCGAAAGCGAACACCGTGGCGCTGTGGCTGTGGTCAACGCGGCCGGGCAGTTAGTGCGGGCGATCGGTGATGTGGAGCGCCCGGTTTATGCCCGTTCAGCCATCAAACCTTTGCAGGCAATGGCCTTGGCTGAATCAGGGGCACTGGAGCACTATGAGCTGGGTCTGGAAGCACTGGCTTTGGCCTGCGCCTCGCACGGCGGCGAACCCATGCATGTGCAACGGGTACAGGCGTGGCTGGAGCGTCTGGGCTTAAGTGAATCCGACCTGGAATGCGGCCCCCAAGCGCCCAGCCATGGGCCATCACGCCACGCCCTGCTGCAAGCCCAGGGCACCCCTGGTCGTTTGCATAATAATTGCTCGGGCAAACACGCCGGATTTCTCACCACCTGCGTCTACTATGGCGAACCGACCCAGGGGTATTTACAGCCCCAGCATCCCAGCCAGCAGCGCTGGCGCACGCTGTTAGCCGAACTCAGCGCCAGCGATTTAAGCGCTATGGCCACCGGTATCGATGGCTGTGGCATTCCCGTCATTGCCTTAAGTCTCCAGGCTACGGCTTTAGCGATGGCGCGTCTCGCCAGACCGGACAGCCTGCCTCCAAGTCGCGCCGCCGCCGCACAGCGCATCCACCAGGCCATGGCGACTCATCCCCTGTTAGTAGCGGGCACTGGCCGATTTTGCAGTCGAGTCATTGCCGCCACCCAGGGTGTGGCCTTAGTCAAAACCGGGGCCGAAGGCGTGTTTACCGCCATGCTGCCGGAACAGGGCCTGGGGGTGGCGCTGAAAATTGATGACGGCGGCACCCGCGCCGCCGAGGTGGCTATGGGAGCGCTGCTCGACCATCTGGGCCTGCTGACCCCCGCCAGCCGGGCGACCTTGGCCGACAGCCTGCAACCGGCGGTGCTGAACCGCGCCGGGCGAACCGTCGGCGTCATTCGTCCGGTAGCGTCCGTACTCAATCCCACTCATTAGCCGTAAACAGGAGGGCACCATGCGTTATCTCGATGCCGCTCAAGTGGCGAAACGACTCAGCTACCCTACCCTGATTGCCGGTCTGCGCCGTCTGCACCAGGACGACACCGAAAGCTTGGGCGATTTGCTGCTTGAACAGCCCGCCAGCCCCAAGGGCGCTAATCGATTTTTTATCCGCGCAGCATGGCAACACGAACGGGCGCTGGGGGCTAAAGTCATCAGTATTTTTCCCAATAACCCGGAGCAGCAAGCTAAACCGTCGGTACAGGCGGTGTATCTATTGTTTGATGGTCAGAACGGCAGCCCAGTGCTGGCTCTGGACGGCACCATGTTGACCTGGCGCAAAACTGCCGCCGACTCGGCACTGGGAGCAAGTTTATTAGCTCGGCAACAGACCGCCTCGCTGTTAATGGTCGGGGCCGGTGCGATGGCGCCTGAACTCATCCGGGCGCATCTCAGCGTGCGCCCTTCCATCCGCCGGGTCACGATCTGGAACCGCAATCCGGAACGCGCCCGGCAATTACAGCGCCAACTGACCGTGCAAGGCGTTGAGCTGGTGGTCAGCGAGGACTTAGCCCGTGCGGTCTCTGAGGCTGACCTGATCAGTTGTGCCACCATGAGCACCACCCCGCTGATCCGTGGTGAGTGGCTGCAAGCGGGCAGCCATGTGGATCTGGTGGGCGCTTACACACCGACCATGCGCGAAGCCGACGACGAGGTACTGCGCCGAGGGCGTTTATTCGTCGATCACCGGCAGACAGCGGGAGAAACCGGAGAACTGGCCATTCCCATGAGTAATGGGGTGATTACCCCCCAGAGCATCCAAGCGGATTTATTCCAATTGTGCCGAGGCGAGCACCCCGGACGCCAAGATCCGGAGGAGATTACGGTATTTAAAAACGGCGGTGGCGGCCACCTCGATTTGATGAGCGCCCGCATCGCCCATGAATCGGTTTAAAACCATGGATAGCGACGCCTTCCGTCAGCACGGCTATGCGTTGATCGACTGGCTGGCCGATTATTACCAACGGGTTGAGTCCTTACCGGTGCTGGCGCAGACCGAACCGGGGGCGATTCGAGCGCAACTCCCCCCTCAACCACCCCTACAGGGTGAAGCGTTTGAGCAGATCATGGCGGATGTCGAGCGGATTATCCTGCCCGGCATCACCCACTGGCAGTCACCGAATTTTTTTGCGTTTTTTCCGGCTAACAGCTCGCCGCCAGCGGTACTGGGTGAATTACTCAGTGCAGGGCTCGGGGTACAGGGCATGTTATGGGCCACCAGCCCCGCCTGCACTGAATTAGAAACCCAGGTTTTGGACTGGGTGGTGGAATTGATGGGCCTGCCCCAGCGTTTTCGCTCCGATAGCGACGGCGGCGGGGTGCTGCAGGATTCGGCCTCCAGCGCGGTATTATGCGCTCTGCTGGCGGCACGGGAACGGGCCACCGCCGGGGTGATGAATCGCCAAGGCGGCCGTCATGGGCTGATCGCCTATGCCTCGGATCAGGCGCATTCCTCGATTGAAAAAGCCGTCGGCATTGCTGGGATCGGGCGAGACAATGTGCGTCTTATCGCCAGCGATACCCAGCAGGCCATGAATCCCGAGGCGCTCGCCCAGCAGATTCAGGCTGATCGCGCCGCTGGATTACAACCGTTTTGGGTCAACGCCACTCTGGGAACGACTTCATCATTGGCGTTTGATCCCCTGCCGGCCATTGCCCGGATCTGCCAGGAACACCAGTTATGGCTGCATGTGGATGCCGCCATGGCAGGCAGCGCGGCGGTATGCCCGGAATTTCGCCACTGGCAACAAGGTTTAGAGCAAGCCGACAGTTATTGCTTTAATCCACACAAATGGCTGTTGACCAATTTTGATTGCAGTTGTTTCTATGTCGCGGATCGCCAGGCCCTGATCAATGCTCTGAGTATTCTGCCCGACTATCTGCGCAATCGAGCCACGGAATCCGGTGAGGTGATTGATTACCGCGACTGGCAGATTCCGCTCGGGCGGCGTTTTCGGGCGCTGAAACTATGGTTTGTGATTCGTCATTATGGCATCAGCGGCTTACAGCAGCATATCCGCCGCCACGTCGAACTGGCTCACCAGTTGGCCCGCTGGATTGAGGCTGATCCGGATTTTGAACTGGCCGCCCCCGTGCCACTCAATCTGGTCTGCTTCCGCCACCGCCGGGGCGATGTGTTTAACCACACCCTGTTGGAGCGGGTGAATGCTAGTGGGGCGCTGTATTTAACCCATACCCGGCTGAATGAGCGCTACACCCTGCGCCTGTGCATCGGTCAACCTCATACCACAATATGCCATGTCGAAGCCGCCTGGCACACCCTGCAAGCCACTGCCGAGCAACTGAATGATGACCGCTGATCCCCGCCAGCCTCTTGTGGCCCTGTTGCACGCCTATCTACACCGCTACCCACAAGAGCAGGCTGAAGTCCAGCGCTGTATCGATTTTGTCCGCCATCATCCGAACTGCTGCGACCGCCAGCTCTGGCAACCCGGCCATCTGACCGGTTCCGCCTGGTTGGTGAATACCGCAGGCACCCATGTACTGCTGACTCACCACCGCAAGCTGGATTTATGGATTCAGCTCGGCGGCCATGCTGACGGTAATCCCGATCTGCGGGCTGTGGCTTTGGCGGAAGCCTATGAGGAATCGGGTTTACCGCAACTGGAGTGGGTAACGACTGAGGTATTCGATGTCGCGATTCATCAGGTGCCGACTCGCGGCAGCGACCCGGCACATGAACATTTTGATCTGCGTTTTGCTATCCGCGCCGTCGGTTCAGAGACGTATGCCGTGGGCACCGAATCTCATGATCTGGCCTGGGTACCGATTGAGCACTTAGCGGACTACACTCAAGAGGCGTCGATGTTGCGCATGGCGAGGAAGTGGCACTGCGTTTAAGAACGCACGAGCAACACGGTGCGCGAGTCTATTCGTGAGGGGATGAATATCTCCGTGGATGACAGCAACGAGGATCTGGACTGGTGACATGGATGCTTGGCGCTATCTCCCTGCCGGTGCTCGATCAGCCAACATGTGGTAATTTGCTGTTTTTGAACAGAAAACGTTTAAATTGTACGTAAGCGTTCACCGCATACTTGGCACCCCGTCCGGCACAATGACCCCGGCGGAACCGGGATGATTCACCGGAAAAGAGCGGATATGCAAATCGTGCTGTGGGAATGGCACCTCAACGCCTTGCTCGCGCAGACGCCGGATAATCGCCAGATACAAGTCATTGATAAAAGGCAAACGGTCGCCGATATCGGGCACAAAGGCACGAACCTCGAAGGTCACCGAACTTTCGCCCAGGGTCAATAAATACACCACTGGCTCGGGATCATCCAGCACGAGATGATGATTTTCAGTGGTCTCCAATAAAATCGCCCGGACCTCTTCCAGATTGGCATCAATACGCACGCGCACCGGAATAATCACCCGAGTGACGGATTCGGTCAGCGTCCAGTTAATCAGGGTACCGGTGATAAAGGCTTTATTAGGAATAACAATTTCCATGTTATCCCAGTCGGTTAATGTCGTCGCTCGGATGCGTATCCGCGACACCGTGCCACTGCGACCGTCGATGGTCACAGTGTCGCCGACTCGAATGGGGCGCTCTAATAGCAAGATCAGCCCCGAAACGAAATTCGCAAAGATTTCTTGTAACCCAAAACCCAAACCGACCCCGAGTGCGGCTACCAACCATTGCGCCTGATTCCAATTCACGCCGAGTATATTCAAGGCCACAAAAATGGCGATAATCGTGATGCTGTAGCGGGTTATCGTGGTCATGGCATAGCGAGCACCGCCGTCCATACCCAGATGGCGCAGAATGGTGATCTCCATCACGCCCGGCAGATTACGGGCGACAAACTGCAATACCAGTAATAAGATCAGCGCTAATACCAGACTCCCCAAGGTAATGGCGGTCAACTGCGACTGGCCGGTTTCATCCACCGTGGTTTGTTCCCACAACACCACTTGGTCGAGAAAGGTCAGCGCCGGTAATAAATCTGACCAAATCAACCATAAACCGATCCCGATGGCAACGGTGGCACTGAGCTGTAACAGAGCACGGGTTTGCTCACCCACCGCTTCAATATCGGTAGCCTCAGCTTCCTGTACGACTTGTACCGTTTCCATAGCCTGATAATGCTCCTTACTGCGCGCCACCCTTAAAGCGTCACGCCGAGCCAGAGCCTGCGCCAAAGCGACACGGCGCTGGAGCACATTCAACAGCCGCAACACCAGATAGGTGATCACTGCCACGGCCACCAGCACGGTGATCGTCATCACCAGGCGTTCCTGGAGTTGCAAGGCGGTGTAGTAAAAGCCCATTAAGGCCAGCAACAGCATCACCAAGGGCAAAGCGATTATGGTCGGATACCACACAAAGCGCAGCCGCCAGGCCATACCGCGCCCCGACAACAACCCGCCCAGGGTGCCGCGGCTGGGATGTAATAAACGCGCCAGCAGCAAGGTGAACGCCAGCGTGCCGACCCCAAACGCCAAACGACCCAAGGTATCACGGTACAGCTCATCGGGCTGCCATTCGGTCAGCATGACCACAAAGGCGCTAACCCCACCTATGGGCATGAACCAGTAGAGATTGCGGCGAATGACCCTACAGGTCTGGTCTGACCACAAAAAATGCGAAGATGCCAATCCTTTAGGGCGGCACAACTGGCGTAATAAGGCCAAGGCCATCAGAAATATACCCGCAGCATACAGACCGCTGCCGACGCCACGGGTAAATTCGGGCAGATGTTCATTGGCGGCGAGCAGTTTACCCGGTACACCAATCAGCAGTGGCCAAGGTAAGGCGAGAGCCAGCGTGATCAGTAGGGCCTCCACGGTCAGCATGAAATGGTCGTGCTGAACTTTGCCAACGCTCCTGTCCATTGCATGCAGGCGGCGCAGTAATCGCCGCCGGTAGGCCAATAGTAATAAGGCTGTCAGTACGGCCAGCCCTAATGTGGCCCGTTCAAGCCAATGCAGAACCATCAGCGATTGCCCGACCCCCGACCAGTGTATCGGCGTTAGCAGCCATTGCAGACCCTTGTCGAGTTCGAGCGACCATTGCAACCCCACCGGGGCACTGCTGGCAATCCAGAATAATTTTTGATCCAGTAATTCTGCCTGTCGCTCAGCGCTGTCAATCAACTGACGCTGAACTTGATCCAGTTCCAATAACCGATCAACGTAAGCCGCATAACTGTTACTGAGCAGTTCCAGCAACTGACGCCGACTGCGCAATAACTCGCGCAGCGCTTCGCTGAGCTCGGCAATCTGTTGCGGGTCAAGATCCGGCGCAGTAGCGAGACGCTGTTCGATCTGCGCATCAAGATTAGCCAGTTGGCGGCGCTGTTGTTCGAACCTAAACTGCTCCAACCGAGCTTGAACAATGCGTTGTTGTCGCTCTTGAACATTTTGTCGATATTGGCTGATATCGGGCAGTTGACGCCTTTCACTGCGCAGAATCGGCCCTAAGGCCTCGCTCATTCCAGCGATATCCAACTGCCGTTGAATGCTGCGGAACCGCTCTTGAAGTTGCTGCAGTAGCTGAGCATTGCGCTGCCTGGCGCTGACTGCCGTCTCCGTGTGTTGCAACACCGCATTCAATTGCTGACTGAGCTGCGTGTTCACCTCAGCAGCCTGAAGCAACACCTGAGGCTGATCAGCAAGCTCGCGCGTCACTTGCTCGGTTTCACGCAGCGCGGCTGCCGCTTCCTGCTGACGGCGTTCATTGATCAGCGTCTGTAGCTCAACAATATGCTGGGTTTGCAGCGTCAGTTGCTGGTCGAGCACATTCTGCCGCGCCCGCAGCAATGCCAAACGATCTGAATGGCTGAGTGCTTCCTGCTCAAGCATAGCGATACGCTGGTCAAGCATTAAGGCTTGCGCACTGAGCGCTGTAGCCCGCGCATGTTCGAGCATCGCATCTGGCGAGACCGCCGTGAGGTCAGCCACGCGGCCTAAATCCGCCAAACGCACCCGGGTTTCCTCCAGCTCCATGGCAATCTGCTCAGGGCGAGACTGCATCATTCGCTCTTGATTTTCCAATTCGCTGAGCCGGGCGCGCAATGCCGTTTGTTCGGCTACCTGGCTGGTTAAGTGATTTTCTAACTCCTCCAAGGACAACAAAGCCGGCATGGGATCAAACCATTCCGGCTGACGCTGCAACTCATCAAGCTGTTGGCGCAGTTGTCCGGCCTCAGCAGGAGCGGCTGTCAGCGCCCGCCGATAACGGCGCTGATTTTCCGCATAGCGTTCGGCCTGCTGGTAATAGGCAAGAGCCTGCCGATAGCGCTCAACCGCCCGTTCACGCTCGCTGGCGGATAGATCCGTTGCGGCATCGACAGCGGCGATACGCTGTTGCAGCCATGTTTCGGATAATAAGCCAAAATCGGGTTCATCCGCCCAAACGGGTAACAGAAGCAGCACCATAACGCTGATGGTCAGCCCATATTGCCATGGGGTTTTGGCAAGATTAGCAGGAATAATCAAAATGTCGGCCAACTCACAGAAGCATTTAAAACCTACGATCAATCAACGGGACTTAATGCCATTATTCTGACCCACCGCTTTATAACAGGCCGACCGTTTAGACGATGGATTCAGCAAGGGCGGTTGCGTCGGGTCGCTGCATGGCATCCCCTTCGTAGTGAAAGATAATTGTAATACATTTGACCTGCCGACCAGTGCCGGTTCAGACGCCTTACGAAATTTTCAGCCCGCGACTGACGCCCAGGTGATCCAGCGCCTGCAGGAGTTATTTTAGCTAAGACCA
>SKOM01000014.1 GCA_007120095.1 Candidatus Competibacteraceae bacterium
AGATCCTGCCCCAGGCGCAATCCGGCGATTTTAGCCCGCACCAAGGCGCGATACACCTGATAAAACGTTAATAGCCGTACACCCTGGAAGTCACCGCTGAGGGTTAAATAGCGATCCAACACCTGCCAACTCATGGCCGGCGCACCGCGATGGCATAAATCCATCAGGGTGAAGGCGAGATCGTTGACCACATCAATCCAGCGGAACTCTTCATTGAATTCGATGGCGTCAAACAGCGTGGTGCGGCCGCGAAACAAGGTGACATTGCCCAGATGCGCATCGCCGTGACATTCGCGGATAAATCCATCACGGCAGCGTTGTTGCAGCAGCGACTTGAGCGCTGCACCCTGCGCCTCGGTCCAATCATCAAGCCGTTGCAAACGCGGTTGATCGGCCTCAGTGGTTAACATCGTCCGCAAGGCCACAAGGTTATCGCGCATCGGCGCCATCACTTGTTCAGGTTGACCCAAGGGGCTGTCTGGCGGAGCCACAGCGGCCTGCTGGTGGAGTTGGGCCAGTTCATCAGCCAGATCGAGGATATGCTGCGGCTGTAACCGCCCCTCGGCCAGTAAATAATCAAACCCGTCTTCCCGGGCGAAGCGGCGCATGAGTACCGCATATTCAAACGGCTCGCCGCTGCCACCGATGTGAGGCTGTGACGGGCTACCGGTGATCGGCACCACATCGAGATACAAATCGGGTGCCTGCCGTTGGTTTAGACGGATTTCCTCGCGGCAAAAATGCGCACGGCGATCCAGGGTGGAGAAATCCAGAAAACCCAGATTCAACGGTTTTTTGATTTTATACGCATACTCACCGGCCAGTAGCACCCAGGAAATATGGGTTTCCAACAAAGTCACCTGTTCGACCGGGTGGGGATAATGAGCGGGGTTTTTTAGAGCTGATATCAACATGGGTTCGTCACGCGCCGGGTACTCGGCTGGCTGTTGTGAATCTGGGCGGGTTTAATGGCGGAGAGCGAGGGATTCGAACCCCCGGACCCTTGCGGGTCAACGGTTTTCAAGACCGCCGCTTTCGACCGCTCAGCCAGCTCTCCACAGAACGCCTCATAGCATACCCGAAAACGGTTTGACACTCCAACGACCCCATCTGTGGAGGGTTGCTGAGGCGGTGTCTTCAGAACGGATTGATTCTGTTCGACTGCCATGACTGCGCCATCAGATCCCACTGGCAGCGGCGACCGCCTCTGAGAGCGCAATGTTCAGTTCAAACGCCACACAAGCCTCGGCCAATACCTTTTGTGACTGGGCGATCTCTGCCCCTGCCCGGTCAAAACCGGCCCGATACTCGGTGGTGAAAGACCCGACATCGGCAATGGCGGGAAAAGCGTAAAATCCCAGCGCCTCGGGCTCTAAACCGGGTGAGTGCACTAACCGCCGCCGGATAATCTGCCCGCCGTTGAGATCACCCAGATAGCGCACATAGGCGTGGCCGATCAGCGCTTCTCCACCGGCTAGGCTGTCAATCCGGGCAGCATAAAGGTGTCCTGCGTCCAGTACCGGCACGGTCTGCGACCAATCATGACCACACAGCGCGTTTAGGTCGGCAACAATGGCAGGGGCGCGATACACCTCAGCGCGGGCAATCTGCCGCAAACCCGGTTCTTGGCGGTTCTCATCAAGCGCCGTTTCCAACTGCTGATAGGCGGGTAGCAGATTACGCAAAAACAGCGCATAAGCCTGGCGACTGGCCTGACCACGCAGCAGGGCACGGATAATGCCGCTGCGTTCAGCCCGACGATGCCATGCCTGGGTGTGATCACGCAAGGCGTCGGCAAACCCGTCTGCTGGAATCCACTCCCGCTCAGCGCTCACCGCCTTAGCACACCCCGACTCTTTTTGGACGCAAGGTGGTACCAATACGCATAATCAATGTATCCTATGTGAACAGTGCGGGCAGAAAATACGGACAAATGAAGCAGCTTGTCATGAACGCTTACAGCGCACTAAACTAGCACGCTCATTGCCCAGTGCCAAGCTAACACGATTCTATGACAACCTCTATCCCCCGTGCCGGATTATGGCGTCGCCTTGCCGCCCTGCTCTACGACAGTTTTCTGATCGCCAGCCTGTTATTTCTATTCGCGGCCATTACCACTCTGCTGAACCGCGGCCCTGTGGTTCCGGAGCACCCGCTGTTTTATCTTTATCAGTTGATGCTGATCGCCGTAGTGGTTGTATTCTACGGCTGGTTCTGGATTCGCAGCGGGCAAACACTCGGCATGCAGGCTTGGCGCTTACAATTGCGCCGCCAGGATGGCCAACCCCTGGACTGGATGGATGTGCTACGCCGTTGCAGTGTGGGTCTGCTGTCATGGTTACCGCTAGGGTTGGGGTATTTATGGGTGCTGGTCGACCGCGACACGCTGACTTGGCATGATCGTCTTTCCAGCACGGAAGTGGTGGTGTTACCACCCGATCAGACGGTAAAACACCACTAAACTTATCAGACCCTCATGCATATCCATATTCTCGGTATTTGCGGCACCTTCATGGCCGGGCTGGCTTTGCTGGCGCGAGCGCAAGGTCATCAGGTCAGCGGCTGTGATGCCCAGGTTTATCCACCCATGAGCACTCAACTGGCCGAGGCCGGCATTGAAGTGCTCCAAGGCTACGATCCGGCACATCTCCAGCCCGCTCCGGATCAAGTGGTCGTCGGTAATGCCATGACTCGAGGCAATCCAGCAGTCGAATATCTGCTCGATAGTGGATTGCCCTACACTTCTGGCCCCCAATGGCTGGCCGAGCATATCCTGCTCGGCCGCTGGGTACTGGCGGTGGCCGGTACCCACGGCAAAACCACCGTCAGTGCCATGTTGGCGCATATTCTTGAACAGGCCGGCTTACAACCGGGTTTTTTAATCGGTGGGTTACCGCAGAATTTCCCAGTATCGGCGCGGCTGGGCACGGGTGAAGCCTTCGTGGTTGAAGCCGACGAATACGACAGCGCCTTTTTTGATAAGCGCGCCAAGTTCATCCATTACCGACCGCGGACGCTGGTGCTGAATAATCTGGACTTTGATCATGCGGATATTTATCCGGATCTGGCTGCCATTCAGCGCCAGTTCCATCATTTAATCCGCACCGTGCCGCGCTCAGCGCTGATCATCAGCAATGGAGCAGACCCGCAGTTGGAGCACACCTTGGCTATGGGCTGCTGGACACCGATACAGCGCTTTGTCAGCGGCGACTGGACGGCCAGCGTGGCATGCGCCGACGGCAGTGCATTTAACGTGTGTCATCATGGGCAGTCAGCAGGCCGCGTTGAATGGTGCCAGTTGGGTCAGCACAATATCGCCAACGCCCTGGCCGCAGTGGCGGCTGCCCGACATGCCGGGGTGGCCGTTGATCATGCCGTGGCGGCACTGAATACTTTCAGCGGTGTGCGTCGCCGACTGGAACAACGGGGCACAGTCGCCGGTGTCCACGTCTATGACGATTTTGCCCATCATCCCACTGCGATTGCCACCACCCTGCACGGGCTACGTGCTCGCGTCGGCACAGCGCGCATCATAGCCGTCCTTGAACCGCGCTCTAACACCATGCGCCGCGGAGTGTTCACCGCCCAACTGGCCCCAGCGCTGCAAACCGCCGATCAGGTCTTACTCTACCAACCTCCAGAACTCGCTGGTTTGCTGGAACCGGTAGCGACGGCTTCAGGTGGCCAATGCTTCTGCCGCGTTGATGAGATGCTGGCCGCTTTAACGGCACAACTGCGCCCTGGTGACCATGTCGTGATCATGAGTAATGGCGGATTTGAGGCGCTGCATGAACGTCTGTTACAGGCATTAGCTCACGCTGATTGAATCCCGTTCTGCGCACCGGTCACATTCTGGTGTAAAATCCGTTTATGAATTTGCTCTGGATAACGAGTTGTTGATGATCCAGCTACCGCTGTTCCCGCTCAATGTCGTGTTGTTTCCCGGTGGGGTGCTGCCCTTACGCATCTTCGAACCCCGCTATGTCAGCATGGTGAGCGAGTCGTTAAAACAAGGCTCGGTGTTCGCCATCATGACCATCGAGGAACAGACCGATACACCACAGGCGACCGCCTTTTACAGCCTCGGCACTCTGGCGGAAATCGTCGATTTTGATCAGCTCGATGGCGGGATGCTTGGCATTACCTGTCGCGGCGGTGAGCGGGTGGCGATTCAACACCAGCGGCGCCGTGCTGACCGCCTCATTATCGGCACCGGTGAGTTGCAAGCTCCGGAGCCGGTCATCGCGGTTGACGCCTCACACCAACCGCTCAGCCAGTTCCTCAGCAGTCTTCTGGAGCGCGAGGAAATCCAACCTTACCGCCGCTGGCTGCAAGAAGACTGGCACAGCGCCTGCTGGCTGGGCTTTCGTTTGGCAGAATTGCTGCCGCTGCCGTTAGCGTTCAAACATCATCTGTTAAAAATCGAAGATGCCCGCGAGCGGCTCGACATTTTAGACACGGTGTTGCGCGATAATGAATTACTGTAAACCCGGCCTTGCCGAACAGCGGCTAAGCGGTTATGTTGGGCACTCCCAACTCAAAGCAATGAGGTCACTACTCATGAGCTACCGTAACCCCCTTATCATCTTGCTCTCCATGGCGGCAGTGTTATTGTTTGCACCCGTCCATGCCACCGATCCAGAAGATTTAATTGATTATCGCAACAGCGTGATGCGCGCTATTGGTGGCCATAGCGCCGCAGCCGTGGCTATTGTCCGCGGCCAGGTCGAGCATGACGAGCATCTGCCGCACCATGCCGAGGCATTGGTCACCACTACTCGGATGATTGCCGCCTTGTTCCCGGCCGAATCGGCTGAAGGCGACACCGATGCGCTAGCGCGTATCTGGGAAGAACCCGAGGCCTTTAGTGCGGCTATCGCCAATACCGAGCAGGCCGCAGAAGCCTTTCTCACGGCGGTGAACGAGGGTGGAGATGTCGGCAGCGCCATGCGTGATCTAGGCATGTCGTGCCGCAGTTGTCACGAAGATTACCGTGCTCGGCGGTGAATACTCAACGTGTGGTCGGTCTGTTAGCACTGCTGCTGGTCAGCGGTGCTCAGGCGGCTGATGAAGAGCGTATCGAGCGGGGGCGTTATCTGCTCCACGCCGGTGGGTGCATTACGTGTCACACGGTAGACAATGCCGAACCCGAAGACTTCCTAGCCGGTGGCCGGGCGCTGGAAACGCCGTTTGGCACCTTTTACTCCCCCAACATCACCCCTGATCCTGACACGGGTATTGGCCATTGGAGTGATGCGGAGTTCATCACCGCTTTTCGCTATGGCCGCGCTCCTGACGGCAAACGCTACTACCCTGCTTTCCCCTATAGCGCTTACACGGGCATCAAGGATGCTGATCTGCTCGATCTTAAAGCGTATTTATTCAGCTTGGAACCGGTTGACCGCCCCACTCCTAAGCATGAGCTGAGCTGGTTTGCCTTCCGCATCGGCATGATCTTCTGGAATTGGCTGAATTTTGAACCCGGGGTATTTCAGCCCGATCCTGAACAATCGGCGCAGTGGAACCGTGGCGCTTATCTGGTACGTCATCTCGGTCATTGTGGCGAATGTCACACCCCGCGCACGTGGACCGGCGGTCTGGACACGAGTAACCATCTCGCCGGCAATCGAGAAGGCCCGGGGGGCGACCGTGTACCCAATATCACCCCTGACCGTAACACCGGCATCGGCCGCTGGTCCGAAAGCGATATTGAATTCTTTTTAGACATCGGTATGCTGCCTGATGGTGATTTCACCGGTGGTTCCATGGGGCCGGTCATCAGTGATAGCACTTCACATCTGACCACCGAAGATCGTCGTGCGATAGCCGCTTATTTGCGCTCCCTAGAACCATTGCCCAGTGTACTTGACTGAACGACAACTGCCGAGACAAACATTATGGATCCTAGGTCATTGGTTGAAAGAGTGGGACCTATGTATTCCCTGCCTGATGTCGCCCTGCGTGTTAACGAGCTACTCAGCAATGACGAGGCGAACAACGCGCAACTGCAACAGGTCATCAGTTATGATCCTGCCCTGACCGCGCAGTTATTGAAACTGGTCAACAGCGCCTATTATGGTTTTCCCAGTTCCATCGATACGGTTTCGCGTGCCGTTGCGGTGATTGGTCACCAGGAATTGAGAAACCTCGTCATGACTATCGCAGTCACCGAGACGTTCAAAGGTATCCCCGACGAATTGGTGGACATGGAAACTTTCTGGTTCCATAGCATCACCTGTGGGGTATTGGCGCGATTACTCGCCCAGCGTTGTGAGTATAAAGAGCGTGAGCGGTTTTTTGTTGCCGGCTTACTGCATAGCATTGGTAAGTTGTTACTTTTTCATCAATTTCCTAAAGAGTCAACGGAGATCCTACGGGTTAAAGACCAAGGCGATGAGGCCATCATCGAGGCTGAAAAGCGTGTTTTCGGTTTCACTTACGCCGAATTGGGGGCGGAACTTCTCAAAGCATGGAGGCTGCCACCCAATATTTGGCAACTTGTTGAAAATCAAATAACACCCGAACGAGTCAATGACAACAGACGGGACACTTGCCTGTTGCACGTTGCGGCCAAAATCACCGCAAGCGTCGAACCCTGCGCAGTTAAAACCTATGATTTCAACGAGTTCGACCCAAGCTACAGTGCCAGTGCCTGGCAATTATTGGGCTTAAGCGATGAGTTAGTGACTTCGCTGGTTTATGAGGCATCGGAGCAAGCGGCCAATATTCTGCGTATTGTCAAACCAAATGCGATGCTGGTGTTTATCAGTGTACACCCGGAGCAAAGAATCGCTGAATCCAGCAGCAAACGGGATGATCCACGAGCCATTCGGCGCATACTGAATTAAGCGATAATTACGCGTTTGGACAGCATACGCATTATAGCCATTTGATGAATTATCCGAACATGGGAACAGTGCCTCCATGGGTGACAGCGGATGGAATATAGGCGGTAGGGGCAGTTCGCGAACCGCCCCTACACCACGATCATCAGGGCGAACGACTATTTCATGTCTGGAAAACAGAGCGAATGGCTATATGACTGACCTACCCAGTCGGCTGAGCCCCCGATCCAGGTCAGCAATGATGTCACCGGGATCTTCAAGGCCGACCGAGAGACGAATCAGCCCCTGGCCGATGCCGGCTCGATCCCGTTCGGTCTGAGTCAAACGTCCATGCGTGGTACTGGCCGGATGGGTAATGGTCGATTTGGTATCGCCTAAATTGGCGGTAATCGATAATAATTTTGTATTATCAATGATCTGCCATGCACCTGCCTGCCCCCCAACCACTTCAAAGCTGACAATACCCCCAAAACCCTGCTGTTGGCGTTGTGCTAAGGCATATTGCGGATGACCGGGCAGACCGAGGTAATGCACCTGGCGTACCGCGGGATGCTGCTGCAACCATACCGCCACATGCTGGGCATTGTGGCAATGCGCCCGCATGCGCAGACTCAGGGTTTCCAGGCCTTTCAAAAAGACCCACGCATTGAAGGGACTCATCGTCGGCCCGGCGGTACGTAAAAAGCCCAACACCTCAACCCCCACCCGTTCAGCATCACCCACCACCGCACCGCCAATGCAACGCCCCTGTCCGTCCAGATACTTAGTCGCCGAATGAATGACAATATCCGCCCCCAAGGCCAAAGGCTGCTGCAAGGCTGGTGAGCACAGACAATTATCCACCACCAGCAACAGATCATGCTCACGCGCCAGTTGCGCCAACTGGGCGATGTCGGCGATTTCTGTCAGCGGATTAGAGGGGGGTTCCAAATACAGCAGGCGGGTTTCCGGGCGCAGCGCCGCCCGCCACGCATCGATATCGGTCAGGGGTACGAAGGTCGTTTCAATGCCGAGTTTGCGCAAGTATTTCTCAAATAGACTGACCGTGGCACCAAACAAACTGCTGGCTGATACAATGTGATCACCGCTTTTGAGCAAGGCTAGACAAGTCGCCAATACCGCCGCCATACCGGAGGCAGTAGCGACACAGCTTTCTCCACCTTCTAATGCCGCCAGACGCTGCTCAAAGGTGCGCACCGTCGGGTTAGTAAACCGGGAATACACATTGCCCGGCTCGGTTTCAGCAAACCGTGCCGCCGCTTGAGCGGCGCTAGTATAGACAAAGCTGGAAGTTGTGAAAATCGGCTCGGCATTTTCCGCCTCGTTGGTTCGCACCTGACCGGCTCGCACCGCTAAACTGGCAAACCCCCATTCCGATGACTCAGCCATCGGCGGCGTCCAGCCCAGGGGTCAGACCAGCAGCTTGAATACCGGCTAACGCACAGGCTTCATCCTGACCGGGAGCATCCCCACTGATGCCGACCGCACCAATGATTTCCCGCTCGCTGTTCAATAGCAATACCCCGCCAGGTAC
>SKOM01000211.1 GCA_007120095.1 Candidatus Competibacteraceae bacterium
AGCAACACCTGATGGATGGGCGATAAGTCCAGACCGCGTTCGACGATTTCCAGAAATTCTTCGCGGTTATAAGCGATTCCGCCCCCCGAACCGCCAAGGGTGAATGCGGGGCGGATGATAATCGGGAAACCGATATGATCTTGAGCTGTTAAAGCATCGTTGATGTTATAGGCGAAAAAAGCCCGAGGGGTAGCCAAACCGATGTCCGTCATGGCTTGACGGAAATGCTGGCGGTCTTCAGCCATATCAATGGCGGTTTCATTGGCACCGATCAGCTCGACACTGAAGCGTTCCAGTACGCCTTCGCGGACCAGATCGAGGGCGCAGTTCAGCGCCGTCTGTCCGCCCATCGTCGGCAGCAGGGCATCCGGGCGCTCACGCTCAATAATGCGGCTGACGGTCTGCCATTCAATCGGCTCGATATACACGGCATCGGCAGTACCAGGATCGGTCATGATGGTGGCGGGATTGGAATTGACCAGCACCACCCGGAAGCCCTCCTCGCGCAGGGCTTTACAGGCTTGGGCGCCGGAGTAGTCAAATTCACAAGCTTGACCGATGACAATCGGCCCGGCCCCAATGATTAAAATACTTTTTAGATCAGAACGTTTAGGCATGATTTCCGCTGAACTTCAATGGTGCTCGGGATTCAAGCAGCCCGTTGGGATAATAGGTCGATGAATCGGTCAAATAACGGGCCGATATCATGAGGACCAGGACTGGCTTCAGGATGGCCCTGGAAGCTGAACGCGGGGTGATCGGTGCGCTCTATGCCCTGTAAGGAACCGTCAAACAGCGAGCGGTGGGTGGTACGCAAGCAATTAGGCAAGCTGGTTTCATCCACTGCAAAACCGTGATTTTGACTGGTAATCATGACCTGACCGCTGGCCAAATCCTGAACCGGATGATTGGCACCGTGATGACCAAATTTCATTTTTACTGTGCGTGCCCCGCTGGCTAAGCCGAGCAATTGATGGCCTAAACAGATCCCGAACATCGGGATGTCGGTATCGAGCAATTCACGAATCGCCTGGATCGCGTAATCACAAGGCTCAGGATCGCCCGGCCCATTGGACAGGAATATTCCGTCGGGCTGCAAAGCGAGCACATCAGCCGCCGATGTGTGTGCGGGGACTACGGTAATCCGGCAGCCGCGCTCAGCCAACATGCGCAGAATATTACGCTTAATACCGAAATCATAAGCGATTACATGGAAGCGGCCATGGCTCTGAGTTGGAAACGCGTTGTCTGCGAGTTGCCACACTCCCTCACGCCATAGATAACTTTGGCGCACACTGACCTGTTGGGCGAGATCCATGCCTTTGAGTCCAGCAAAACGGCGCGCTTGAGCAATCGCCTGCTCGCTATCCGGCCGAACGCCCGCCAGTAAACAGCCGTTTTGTGCGCCTTGCTCGCGTAAGTGCCGCGTGAGCTTGCGCGTATCAATATCGGCAATGGCGACCACACCACGCGCCCGCAGGTATTCGCCGAGCGGCTGGCCACTGCGCCAGTTACTGGCCAGTCGTGGATAATCACGGATGATTAAACCGCTGGCATAAACTCGTTCCGCTTCTTCGTCGCTGGAATTGGTGCCAACATTGCCGATATGCGGATAGGTCAAGGTGACCAACTGCTGGTAATAGGATGGATCGGTCAGAATTTCCTGATAGCCGGTCATCGCCGTGTTGAACACGACCTCACCGACGGCCTCGCCGTCGCTGCCAATCGACCGACCCCGGAACAAGGTTCCATCCGCCATCGCCAGTATTGCCGTGGTATTCAAAGGCCCCTCCTGTCGTCACACAGGTTCGGTTAAGTTGATTCAGGGTTGCTTGCCGCAGTGCGGCACACCAAGGTTGAAGACGCGAGTATCGCACACACACAAACGAGCGTTGTTAGTGACAACCAACGCTCGTTCTATCGAATGGAGCGGGTGATGGGAATCGAACCCACGCTATCAGCTTGGGAAGCTGAAGTTCTACCATTGAACTACACCCGCAGTGTGTTCAACCGACGTCAGGACAGGTGCAAATAGTACCTGTCTTGAGATGAAAAGTTAAGTACCTAAATTATTTTAGCGGACTTAGTCCTTGATTTCCATTTCTTCTCGGCTGTAATTTTCCTCGGCATCAATAAACCACTGTGGACGTTTGCCATGGCCAGTCCAAGTCTGGTGGGGTGGCTCTGGATTACGGTATTTCGGCTGCCCTGCGGGTCGATCGAACGGTTTTCTGCGATTGTAGCTTATCACTTCAGCCGCTGTCATGCCGACACCGCCAGCCAGTTGCTCAATCTGTTTACGCACTTCGCGGACTTGACGGCGTTGCTGGCGTTTAATGGATTTTTTGGCTTCAGCAATCAAATTTTCCAATTCATTGATCGGATAATTATCTAAATCGATATCTTCGAGTTTAAGTTTGTCGAGTTTGCTTTTATCGCGGTTAGTTTTGGAACGCATTATTAAACCATCTCTCTTAGAAATTGGGGATTAAGGATTAGTGCTATTATCGAACAGAGAATGGACGCTGTAAACAAGCGCCAACATCAATAATAAAAAACTAATTGGCCAGCGGGAAGCGAAGGGGTTGCTTTATATTTCTCATACCCGTATATCCTTTGCTAGAATACCGACTCTCATCAACAAAGCGGCAGGCTGAATGCCCAAGAAGCGAGACGATTAATATGCGAATTATTTTGCTAGGTGCTCCCGGTTCCGGTAAAGGAACGCAAGCCGAGAAAATTGTAAATCATTATAAAATCCCTCACATTTCCACCGGCGATCTGTTGCGGGCTGAAGTGGCCGCTGACACCGATCTGGGGCGGAAAGCTAAGGCCATTATGGATGGCGGGGGGCTAGTGTCTGATGACATTGTGTTAGGTATGATTGCCAAGCGGCTCGAAGACGACAGTTATGCTGAAGGTTTTATGTTGGATGGATTCCCGCGCACTCTATCGCAGGCGCAATCTTTAGACGCCATGCTGACTCAATTGGGCCAACCTGTCGATATCGTCATCTTTTTCGACGTCGATTACGGAGAAATCATGCAGCGTCTGCTGGCGCGTAAACGCGCTGATGACACCGAAGAGACTATTCGTAAACGTTTAGAGGTTTACGAAGCACAGACAGCGCCTTTGATTGACTATTACAAGGCTAAAGGTAATTTACGCACCGTGCAGGGTGCCGGCGAAGTCGATGCTATTGCTCAACATATCTTCCAGATTCTGGACGAGGTGCGCTAAGTTAGGACGTTAACGGGGTCGGTAGCCACTGCCGACGCGGTTATGGCCACTCTGGTCAGGGTGAGTGCTGACGTTGATAAAACCCCGTTGGTGCAGTAATGTACTGACAGCGCTGCCCTGATCAAAGCCATGCTCAAGTAACAGCCAGCCACCAGGTTTTAATCGGCACAATGCCTGTTGGATAATCTGGCGAATGGCATCCAGCCCATCATGGCCTGAGACTAATGCGCTGATCGGCTCGAAACGTACATCGCCCTGTTGTAGCCAAGGGCTATTAGCTGCAATATAAGGTGGATTGGCCACAATGACATCAAATTGGTCACAGGCTAATCCATCGCACCAATAGCCGTGAATGAACAGAATATCAGTCAATCCTAATATCTGCGCATTGGTTCTGGCCACGTCTAATGCGGCTGAGTTACTGTCTACGGCGATTATTTCAGCATCTCGACGCTCTTGTGCTAACGCCAGCGCCAGTGCGCCACTGCCGGTACCCAAATCGGCAATCCGCCGCGTTCCCTGTTGTGGCAAACGGGTCAATGCCAAGCTCACCAGTAATTCCGACTCTGGACGGGGGATTAAAGTGTCTGGAGTAACCCGCAGATCAAATGACCAGAAAGCGCGATACCCAGTGAGATACGCTACCGGTTCGCCCCGGCGACGCCGTTCTAATAGGGTAGAAAAATAGTGTTGTGTAACCGCGTCTGGGATATGTTCCGGCCAAGTATAAAGATACGCGCGCGATTTAGCCAATGCATAAGCCAATAACACTTCCGCGTCGAGTCGGGGGGTGTCGCTGCAAGGGGTCAGTGTTGCGCAGGCGTGTCGGAGTAGGGTGGCGATATCTGAATTAGACATCCGTCGCCAAAGCGGCCAGTTGTTCGGCCTGATATTCTTGCAGCAGGGGCGCGATAATCGGGTCAAGATCGCCTTGGAGGACATCGGCGAGCTGGTATAATGTAAGATTTACCCGGTGATCAGTAATCCGGCCTTGAGGAAAATTGTAGGTACGGATCCGCTCGGAACGGTCGCCGCTACCGACTTGCAGCCGTCGGTCACGCTCCTGCTCAGACGTTTGCTTGGCCCGTTCAACCGCTAACAGCTTAGCGGCCAGTAACGACATGGCGCGGGCGCGGTTTTTATGCTGCGAGCGTTCATCCTGACATTCCACCACAATACCGCTGGGCAGATGGGTAAGGCGCACCGCTGAATCGGTACGGTTAACATGCTGGCCACCGGCACCGGAGGAACGGTAGGTATCAACCCGCAGGTCGTTGGGGTTGATATCCACCGAATCGACCGCCGCGACTTCCGGCAGCACCGCAACCGTTGCCGCTGAGGTGTGAACCCGCCCTTGAGATTCCGTTTCAGGTACTCGCTGCACGCGATGGGCGCCGGATTCAAATTTCAGTCGCGAGTAAGCGCCATAGCCAATAATCCGGGCAATGATCTCTTTATAGCCACCATGCTCGCCCTCGCTGGCGCTCATCAATTCGATTTGCCAGCCTTGGGTTTCAGCATAGCGGGAATACATACGAAACAGATCGCCGGCAAACAAGGCCGCCTCATCGCCGCCGGTTCCGGCACGGATCTCCAAGAATAAATTGCTGTTGTCGTGGGGATCACTGGGTAACATGCCCAGTTGTAAGGTGTGTTCCAGCTCGGCGATCTGCGCTTCAATGGCGCGCTGTTCCTCTTCAGCCAGGGTGCGGATATCGGGGTCTGTGTCATACGCCATTTCTTGAGCCGCCACGTAGTTCGCCATGGCCTCACAGTAGGCTTGGTAATGGCTAACCACTGGCTCCAGTTGAGCGTATTCCTGCGCCAGGACACGAAAGCGATTTTGATCGGCAATGATCTCAGGTTCGGCCAGTAATCCGCTGATTTCTTGGTGGCGCAGTTGCAGTTGTTCGAGTTTGGCAGCGATGGAGGGGTGCATTGCAGGGTTTAAGGTTCCAGGCGGTAGATGCGCCGAATCATCGCGATCGTATCATCGTGTCCATTGGCCGCCGCTTCGCGCAGGCCGGTACTGGGCGCATGCAACAGTTTATTGGTGAGCGTCTGGGCTAAATAGTTGAGCACTTCCTCGGCATCACGACCTTGGCGTAACTGGCGACGAGCGCGTTCCAAGGTTTCATTGCGCACCGATTCGGCTTGCATACGCAGACTGCGGATATTGGCTGCCCCGGCTTGGGTACGCAGCCAGGCCATGAACTGCTCAGTTTGCACAGTAATGATTTCCTCGGCTTGCAGCGCTGCGGCCTGTCGTGAACGGACATTGTCCTGAATAATATCTTGCAGGTCGTCAACGGTATAAAGATAAATATCATCCAATTGGGACGCTTTGGGATCAATGTCGCGTGGTACGGCAATATCCACCATAAACACCGGACGGTGGCGTCGCTGACGCACGGAACGTTTGATCAGTTCATAGTCCAATATGATGTTCGGGCTGCCGGTCGAGCTGATGACGATATCGGCCTCAGCGAGGTGATTGGGAATTTCATCCAAAGTGATGGCGTAACCTTGAAATCGGGTGGTGAGCAAGCGTGCCCGTTCTAAAGTGCGGTTGGCTACTACGATCCGCCCAATACCATTATCGCGTAAATGACGAGCCACCAGTTCGATGGTTTCGCCGGCACCAACCAGCAAGGCGGTACGGGTGTCAAGATCGGCAAATATTTGCCGTGACAGGCTGACCGCAGCAAAGGCAACCGACACCGGGCTTTGGCCAATGGTGGTGTCGGTGCGAACTTGTTTGGCCACCGAAAAAGTATGTTGGAATAAGCGATCAAGCTGGGTGCCTAAGGTGCCCGCCTCGGTAGCGACTTGATAAGCGGACTTGATTTGCCCGAGGATTTGCGGCTCGCCCAACACCATGGAATCCAGGCCAGCTGCAACCCGTAACATATGGCGTACGGCTTGGTAGTCGGGGTGTTGATACAAATAAGGCTGGAGCTCCTGGCTTGCCAGGGAATGGTAGTCGCTGAGCCACTGCACAACGCGGGCAGCATTAAGCTGCTCTAAACCGCAGTATAATTCGGTGCGGTTGCAGGTAGACAGAATAGCGACCTCCGCGACCGGGCCGGCGGTTCGTAATTCTTGCAAAGCCTCTGGCAGGCGTGCGGGCGAGAACGCGACCTGTTCGCGGATGCCGACGGGGGCTGTTTTATGGTTGATGCCTAAAGCTAGCAGCGGCATGATGTAATGAGTATGAACACTATTAGATTAGACATTTTCTGTGATGCTGCGGATAAATATCAAGTACTCCTAGCCAGATTTATTTAATAGTAATGATCTTACAACTATTATTTGCTCGCCAAGCTCCCAATTCAGACTGCGGACGGGTTTTTATGAAACATATCAGGTGTTATTTTTCAGGGCGATTTTGGTCGCTGTTGGGTTTCACGGTCGCGCTGCTGTGGTGGGTCAATGGAGCGGCGGGGCCCTCGGAATCGCCGCCACTTTCTCAGTCCGATCAAATGTACCATGTTTTAGTGGCTGAGTTTGCGATACGGCGAGGACAGTTACCAATCGCTGTCGATAATTATCGCACAGTGATTGACCTCAGCGATGATGCGCAGCTCGCGGAGCGTGCGGCTCGGGTTGCCATGCATATCGATGATCAACCAGCGATGCTACAGTTTGCACGCCGCTGGCAGCAGTTAGCTCCGGATAATAATCAAGCGGTGCAGACATTGGCTCTCGCGTTATTGAAAAATAACGCAATTGATCCCGCCTTGGACTATCTGGATCAGGTTCGTGATGTGTTTGCCGAGCGTGATCGTCAAGAGGGCTTTGCCGGGTTATATAACCTGCTGGATCAGGTTGACGCCGAATTGCGCTGGCAAGCGCTGACCCAGATGGGTGATCGCTACACCGAGTCAGCTTTCGCAGCGTATTATACCGCACTGGCTGCTCTGCAAATCGAGCAGATCGATGCGGCTCTGGAGCAACTTGATCAGGCTTTGCAGCAGCGCCCGGATTGGCGTGATGCTCTGCTGTTGCAAGCGCGGGTGCGCCTGCAAGCTGAGCAGGAACAACAGGCGTTGGCCGGTTTGGCTGCTGCTGTCGAAGCCAATCCGGACGACAGTGAATTAAGACTCGGTTATGCCAGAGCACTGGTTGCAACCGACCAGCTTGAACAGGCGCGCGAACAATTTGTTCACCTGGCTGCTGCACAACCGGATGATGCCGAAGCCTTGTTTGCCTTGGGCGTATTAGCCACCGAGGCTGAACAATATGATATTGCTGAGGACTATTTCCAGCGTTTGCTGGAGTTGAATCAGCGTGTCGCTGAAAGCACGTTCGAGCTGGCTCGACTGAATGAATTGCGCGGGGATTATGCTGAAGCCTTGGTCTGGTATGTGCAAGTTGAGGCCAATAATCGCCACCTGAATGCGCAGATCCGCGCTGCGGCTATGGAAGCGCGCTTAGACGACTTTACCGCCCTTGCCGAGCGCTTTGCGCGCTTGCGCTTGGAGCATCCCGACAATGTGGTATCGCTGTATATCACCGAAGCCCAGATTCTGCGCGAAGTTGGGCAGTATCAAGCCGCTTATGAGGTGCTGGATGCCGCTTTGCAGGATTATCCCGACAATCATGATTTGCTCTACAGTCGCGCCCTGGCTGCCGAACGTTTGGATCAACTCGACCAATTGGAACAAGATTTGCGCCGGATCATTGCCGATGATCCGGAACATGCTCATGCGCTTAATGCGCTAGGCTATACTTTGACTGATCGGACGGATCGGCATGAGGAAGCCTACGATTTAATCCGCCGGGCCTTAGATCTGCTGCCTGATGACCCTGCTATTCTCGACAGCATGGGGTGGGTTAAATACCGTCTTGGTGATTTACAGACGGCATTGCCCTACTTGCGCCGTGCTCATGACATCAGTGCCGATCCGGAAATTACCATGCACCTCAGTCAGGTGCTGTGGGATCTGGGTGAGCATGATGAAGCGCGTGAAATCTGGGAAACGGCCTATGAACGGCATCCAGAGGACGAGTATTTGCTGCGGTTGAAAGAGTTGTTTAATCCATGAAGTGCTTGGCGAGCGTGTTG
>SKOM01000005.1 GCA_007120095.1 Candidatus Competibacteraceae bacterium
ATATATTATATCATCTTATTTTTAATTGATTACCTATATCGTGCTTGATAACGATGGATATTTAATAATGGTATAAACGGTTCATCCTCAATCCGGACATCAGAACGCCGTAAACGCTGACTGCCTACCGGCTCCGGTGGTATGGGCACAAAGTCGGGTAAGGGTTCGTCAGGACGTAGCGGAATCAGCACGGGTAGGGGTGTTTGTACCAAACGTCTTTCATCATTTGCAAATAAAATATTAGCGCGTAAATGTGGGCGTACCGGTCGAATACGGGCCAAAGGCTCGTTGATCGACAAACGTGACAGTTTTTCTAAAGCTTGCCGGGTATGGACGGTTTCAGTGCGCCGTTCTAACAAACGCCGTGCTTCAGCGACACTGGTGCGCTGAATAGTGCGGCCTTGTTTTGACCAGGTAAAGCCGACTTTCAGGGGACGGCGCTCCAATATGGTGATATGCCGGTACGCCTGTTTAAGATTCAATCGGGCTGCCCCCATCCGTTGCATGGTTTGCGCAACCGCATGGTGGCGTTTATGGAGTGTTTCCAGCAGGCGGTCGGTTCGCGCTTTATTGTGGTTTTTCACGGCGAGTACGGCCTGTTTAAATTCATCCTTGGCTTGATTGCAGTGCCGTGCTGCCGTCAGCGTGGCAGCAGAAACGCCCAGCAGACCAGGGCAGGTAACAGTATCGCGGCCTTCTTGATCCTCGGTGTACCAAAGTTGTTGATACAGCCGTGCGGCTTTATGCCGACTGTCTAGCGATTCGGCTTGTTCCGTTTCAGTGCGTGATACCCAGCATGGCAGCCGATAATCGTCCAGCAGTTGTCGGCAAAACTGCGGCAGTATTTCCATGAACGCTTCAAAACGCTCGAAAATTTCTAAGTTCTGTACAGATTGTTGTTCTCCAAGCATAGACGGCCTCAAAAAAGCGCTAATTTATTATATCATCATATAGATAACAACCAAGAAATATTAATACAATGGCAGATCCAAACCTGTTAGCACCGAGAGATCACCCCGCTGACAAGCAGCAACTCGACCAGCAGTTAAATGAGGTGCAAATAACACCATAAACTCATACATAAATTGACGTAAATAAAGACTGCGGCGAAACCCGATGCTGGTTAAGCTGGATTCAAACAAGTGATCAACATCGCGTCGGATCAAATCAGCGTCTAACAGAGTATCGTGTGCCATGCGGGCAATAATGCCAATGCCCAATCCCGTGCGCACATAAGTTTTAATCACATCAGCATCTGTAGCAGTTAATACCACATTCGGCTGCAGTTGCTGTTGACGAAAAGCAATGTCCAATTGTGAGCGTCCAGTAAAACCAAAGACATAAGTAATTAAGGGGTACTGAGCAATCGCCGCTAAAGTCAGCTCTGTAACACTGATTAACGGATGATCGACCGGCATAATGATCGAGCGATTCCAGCGATAACAGGGCAACATCACCAGATCTTCGAATAACTCCAACGCTTCAGTTGCAATAGCGAAGTCAACCTGTCCCGATACCGCCATCTGGGCTATTTGAGTTGGTGACCCCTGATGAATTTGCACCGCAACATTTGGATAACGTTGTCGAAATTGACGAATAACTGGGGGCAGGGCATAACGGGCCTGGGTATGTGTCGTAGCAATGCTGAGTTGACCGCATTGTTGATCACGAAATTCGGCTGCGTGTAAGCGGATGCTACGTACTTGCTGGAGGACTTCTTCAGCACGCTGAAATACCGCTTCGCCAGCTTCTGTCAATCCTGTTAAATGTTTACCGCTGCGCGTAAACAATTCGATTCCCAGTTCGTCCTCAAGCAGCTTGATTTGTTTACTGACCCCAGGTTGTGACGTGTACAAAGCATCCGCTGCCGCTGACATATTCATGCGCTGGTGAACAATTGTGACCAAATAGCGGAGTTGTTGTAGTTTCAAAGCAGTACCTGGTTTTAATTGGTTAATCGTTATCTTGGGAGCGCAAGCGATGCTGTTGCATAGCATCATGCCAGTGAGCGTCTTCCGTGTGGAGATACAAACCCGTGGTATCCAGCTTAGCGTGCCGTGCACTGCGTTGCAGATGGCGCAGGCTAATACCGGCGTCAGCCTGATGGGTAATACTGGTATGCCTCAGCCAATGAGTCGAAGCACGGCGTAATTTTGCCGCCTTATGGACATCCTCACTGGCCAGGCGATCTGCTGCACGCGCTACCAGCTCCTTAACAATGCGATAAATCATATTAGCACTAATGCCCGCAGTGCCTTTAAGGTTTAGCACTAAAGGGGTTGTTTCACCAGGACATGGCATCGGTGGCATACCGAGAAACTGCCGGTAGCGTTGCAGAGCCTGCACCATGTCTTTGTTTACCGGTACCCGTGCGGTTTTGGCACCTTTGCCGGTCACTTGCCACCACCAGCGACCGCGTAGTTCACAAAAATCGCCCATGCGATTTTCGGCGAGCTCACTGACTCTAGGCCCTAACAGATACAAAAAAGCCAGCACATAGCGGGCGCGCTCGTAATAGCGCCGTGCTTTATCGTCGTCTTGCGGTAAGTCAACAACGGTATTCCACAGGGCTTGCCATTGATCCAGCTCTAAAAAACGTTCAACACCTACGTGAGTTTGGGCACCATGGCGATCACGACGTTTTAACAATGCCAGTGGATTACCGGAAAGATAACCGGCTTTAACGAGATAAGTAAACAGAGCATTGATAATCAATAGTGCAGTACGGCGCGAACTGTGGCCGAGCGGCCCGATAAATGGTTTCCAGTGTTCGCTAAAACGTGGCGCTTTGGGGCCGCACCACACATCATGCGGTTGTGGATCAGCTAAAAACTGTTCGTAGGCGAGACAATCTTCGCGGGTTAAACTGGATAAGGCTTTACCGCGCTCAATAAACGCCCAGAGCAACAGCCGTTCGGCTTCTTTGCGGTAGTGCCGTTGGGTTTGGGGGGAATCATGAAATTCGGCTAGCCAGGTTTGCACGGCCTGCATATCGTTGTCGGCACCAATCTGGCGAACGGTATCTGCCGACGCACGATTAGTCCCTTGACGTCCATCGAGCTGGGCTGGGATCGGTAGATGTTCGAGCGGTTGCGGCAACAAAGCCAATGGATGCCTCCTTAAGGATTATTGTGTCAGCCATTTTACCGCAACCGCTTAACATGCGAAGCGTCCATACAACGATAAAAACGAGTCCAAATGACCCTAATTATTCATTCATGATAATAGCCGTTATCTTGAATTATCACGGTTTCGTTTAATATCGTTTTTCATAAAACGTAATATTTAATATTACGTATTGCGATCTTGTCGGCTATCTGAAGACTCCGCTCGAGTATCATCTGAACGAACATCAGTAGCAGGATCAGTAGACGGCGGTGTTGGTTGATCCGCTGAGCTGCTGGATGAAGATAAATTTCTCAGCCAGTCTGGAAGCGGAAATCGATCGGAACAGAACAGCAAATACTCCCAAATCTGTCCGACGTAAGTTGCCAGCCTGCGGTTGAGATTATTCAATACGGTATTGGTACCACCGGTAAACAGCATAAACAGGAACTGGGTCAGAATCAGCAAACCAGTAACCCACAGCAATAATCTGAATAAAAAGAAATAGATGACCGTAAACAGCACAAAGACAAACACAAAACGTAACCAGGTATTGGTATTGGAGACCCTTTGCCTGAGCTCCGGCGGCAATGCGCTGGCCATACGTGATACCCCATCCTTAGCTTTGGCTTGCACTTCCCTCGCTTTAGCTTGCATTTCTTGCTTATTCATAACATTCTCCGTAGTCAATTCCGGTTCTAAAGACCGGGAAAGTTAAAAGATCGGTGAAAACCGTGCACAAAATATCATGAAAGCGACACATTATAGTGTAGTTTAGGAACCGTCGGTGTGTAACATGAGTCTGGTGGACAGGAGAAAATTTTGGAATCCAGACAATGTCACATGAACTTACGCCCTCCAGCGCTACTGAGGTTGCTGCTTTTCTTAAAGAAGTCAATACGCTACCTGCAAAAACGGGGCAAGGTCGACTTATTTTTGCATTAGACGCGACAGCAAGCCGTCAACCGACTTGGGATCAAGCCTGTGAGCTTCAGGACGCAATGTTTGAGGCTGTGTCACAAGTAGGCGGTCTGCAGGTACAGTTAGTGTGGTACAGAGGACAAGGAGAATTCAAGACCAGCCGGTGGTTTGCCACTGCGGATCCATTAAGGCAGCACATGGTTCAAGTAAGATGCTTGGGGGGATTGACCCAAATCCGCCGAGTACTGGATCATGCCGCACGGGAATCCAAGCACCATCCTGTTAACGCACTGGTATTTATTGGTGACTGTGTTGAAGAGCCGCCTGATGAGCTGTATCAACGCGGAGGTCAATTGGCCCTGCTTGGTATCCCGCTGTTTAGCTTTCATGAAGGTGGCGAATTGGGCGCTGCGTCGGTTTTGCGCGAATTGTCAAGTCTTACCGGCGGTGCCTATTGTCCGTTTGATCAAGGAAGCGCCGCGCAGCTCAAAGCACTGCTGAGTGCGGTGGCAATATATGCTGCTGGAGGACGTGCAGCATTAGAGTACTTTAGCCATAATCAGGGAAAAATCGTTAAACAACTGGTACATCAGATCAAATGATTTTAGTTTATGCAGTTCTGCTAACTTTGATTATTGGGGTTGGCTCCTTGGTCTTTCGTCAATGGGCTTATCATGCAGGCCCTGTGCGTGCGCGCCAGGTACTTTGGCGCAGTGGACTGATTATTGCCGGGGCTATTGTAGTGATTATATTGCTACGTGCCGGGGCCATATTATTGGCTCTGGCCGTCGCCCTGCTCCCGGTATTAAAACGTCTGCTGCCCTGGTTGATGATGTTTGCTCCTGCAGTGATGCGGTGGTACCGACACAACAGGAAGCAAACTTATTCTCAAGGTGATACAAATCAAAAACCGCGTTATTCGACTGTGACCACCCAGTTTCTGGTTATGATGCTCAATCACCGCGATGGCAGTATGAGCGGCCAGGTGATTGACGGGCCGTATAAGGGTTCTGAGCTTGAACAATTGAGCGTGACAGAATTGATCGATCTGTTAACGCATTGTCAGGCTGACGCGCAATCGTTTGCCGTTTTACAGGCGTATCTTGACCGGGAACATCCGCAGTGGCGACAATCCGCCGGCTCTGCTAATGCTAATGATGATGCATCCTTTGATCCGCAAGGACACCATACCATGAGTATTATGGAGGCCCGAGCTATTCTGGGTGTTGGTGATGTGGCCTCGCGAGATGAAATTATTCAGGCTCATCGACGTTTAATGCAGAAATTTCATCCGGATCGTGGCGGCAATGATTTTCTAGCTGCTCGTATTAATCAAGCTAAATCTTTGTTGATTAGAGATTTGTAATGTTTACAGTTATGATGATATAAGATACCTATGAAAGAACCCCTCTTGGAACTGTCGATTGGTGAACACCAGGTAACCTTGCTCGGCACAGCGCATGTATCTCTAGCGAGCGTGGAGGCTGTACAACAACTCCTGGGATCCGGTCATTACGATGCCGTCGCTGTCGAACTCTGTGCCAGTCGGCATCATCTGATGACCGAGCCCGATACTATGGCCCAGCTTGATTTGTTCGCAGTTATTCGTTCAGGAAAAGCACCACTGGTTGCGTCCAGTCTTGCCTTGGGCGCTTATCAGCAGCGGTTGGCTGAGGACTTAGGCATAGAACCGGGAGCAGAAATGCGCGCAGCAGTGCATCATGCCCGCCAACATGCCCTACCCTTATGGCTGATTGATCGGGATGTCGCTATCACCCTGCGACGAGTATATCGTGGTATACCCTGGTGGCAGCGGTTTAATCTTATTGCGGGGTTGCTGGCCAGCGTCGTGGTGAGAGAACCCATTAAGGCGGAAGATGTGGAACGCCTCAAGCAAGGCGATATGCTGTCTAATACCTTTGAGCATTTTGCTGAACAATCTCCCGGCCTTTATCAATCTTTAATTGGCGAACGGGATCAATTCATGGCCGCGCGTCTGCGCCAGGAAGTCAATCGCATCACTGCGCCAAAGCGCATTTTAGCAGTGGTCGGTGCCGGACACCTGCAAGGTATTGCGGCGGAACTCGAACGACCTTCCACCCCTACGCCTAGCGAACAAATCGCTGAGCTCAACAGTGTCCCACCGCCAAGCCGCTGGCCACGAGTCATTCCCTGGGTGATTGTCGGGTTGGTGCTTTCGGGTTTTGCCATCGGATTCTACCGCAGCCCCGAGTTGGGCTGGGCACTGGTTGTCGATTGGGTATTGATCAATGGTGTACTCACCGCTGTCGGTGTCACGGTTGCAGGTGGACATCCCTTAACCATCGTCAGTGCCTTTTTCGCTGCCCCGCTCACCTCACTCAACCCCACTATCGGTGCTGGTATGGTCACGGGGGCTATCGAAACCTGGTTACGTAAACCTCGGGTCGCTGATTTTAGTCGTTTACGTAAAGACGCAGCAACCCTGAAAGGCTGGTGGCATAATCGGGTTACTCGGGTACTGTTGGTGTTTATTCTGGGGACTTTAGGTTCAGCAGTAGGTACCTATGTTGCGGGGTTTAGAATTGCTGAGCGTTTGCTATCTTAAAATAAGATGATATAAGAACTAAACTATGCAAGAACTTGCCCGCCTACTCAACCGTGCCGAACAAATGCTGGATCGCTTGGAACACTACCTGCCAACACCGGTGGCGTCTCCCGACTGGGAACACTATTCAGCTTGTCGCTGGCAGCAGCATGGCCAGCGAGGGGCATTACAGGCCATACCACGACCTCATAAAGTACGGCTGCATGATCTGCAATGTATCGACCGCCAAAAAGCTCTTGTTGATCGCAACACGCGCCAATTTCTACAAGACCACCCCGCCAATAATGTGCTGCTCTGGGGGCCTCGGGGCACCGGTAAATCATCATTGATTAAGGCGATTCTCAATGAATATGTCGATCAGGGCTTGCGGCTGGTCGAAGTCGATCGCAATGACTTAATAGAACTGCCGAATATCGTCGAACCCCTCGCCGAATTGCCGTACCGATTCCTGGTTTATTGCGACGATTTATCTTTCGAAGCCGATGACAGCGGTTATAAAGCGCTGAAAGCGACGTTAGATGGCTCGGTGAGTGCTACACCCGATAATGTCCTGTTATATGCCACCTCGAATCGGCGTCACCTGCTGCCTGAATGGGCATCGGACAACCAAACGGCACACATCATCGACAATGAACTGCATCACGGTGAAGCCGTTGAGGAGAAAATTTCGTTGTCAGAACGCTTTGGGGTTTGGCTGGCGTTTCACCCTTTCAGCCAGGAGGACTACTTATGGGTTGTGGGTTACTGGTTGCGCCAGTTGGGCTGGACACAGCCGGAACTGGGGGGCGATGTTCGCCAGGCCGCGTTACAATGGGCTTTGCAACGCGGCTCACGCAGTGGGCGAGCCGCTTGGCAGTTCGCCCGCGATTGGGCAGGCCGTTGTGCGCTTGACGGAACGCGGTATTAACCATACCTAAAGCACACTCTAGCGCCCTACTCCAGCGTTTAACGAACCTGCTGAATCATGTAAGCCGTAGCGTTGAGGATCTGCTCATCGGATAAATCTACTCGGCCGCCTTTAGGCGGCATCGCGCCGATTCCGTTCAAAGTATTATGGGCTAAGGCGTCCCAACCTGTTGCCAAACGCTCACTCCATGCTGCGGCATCCCCCAAAACAGGCGCACCGGCAATCCCTTGAGCATGGCAAACCGCACAAGCCGAAGCATAAACAGACTGCCCGGCTGCCGGGTCAAACTCGGCAGGTATCTGCACCCCATTCACCGCAACGGTGGCATCTTCAGTTTGGGTAGGTTGTTCTGCGACCGTTTCAACAGGTTCAGGTGTGCCCTCTTCAACCACGGTAGTCTCTTCCGGTGCCGGTTCAGCATCGGCAACATCCTCATCCTCTTCAACCGCTGGCTGCTCCACAGGCTCATCGTTGTCGTCACGAGGAGGAGCCGTTACGACCACCCGCCCCACAGGCCGGAGACGTTCTTCAATGGCTTCAGACGGCGAAGACGCTGCTACCGCAGACGAAATGATTATTGAACCGATCAATAGAGCGATCGCCACAACGACCAGCCCCCCCATCAGAACGGCCATCCATTTGACAAGAACCTTGTCTTCATCTTGTGAATTCACATCAGCACCTCAAATCATCCTCAGTTAAGCAAGTTCAGGGGATATGCGCAGCAATAAGCAAGTATACCGCGTTCGTCCGCCGTCAGGAATACTCACCGCGCTAC
>SKOM01000191.1 GCA_007120095.1 Candidatus Competibacteraceae bacterium
ATCCGTTTATTGCCCATTCCACCTCCAGTTGTTGATTTAGATCAATCTACCGTGTAGACAGATCGTCCATTCTACATTACATTCATAAGTGACAATTTAGATTTACACTTAATGATCAGCCAAGCGGAGGTAAACCATGGATGCAATGCAGCGAATCGAACAGGCTTTAGACCAGGCACTTGGTCATGGTGAAACCCCGGAATGTCCGCCGCTGCTGGCCGCTGCTCTGCGTTATGCGGTATTCCCCGGCGGTGCCCGTGTGCGTCCCAAACTGTGTTTGGCGGTAGCGCGCGCCTGCGCCGAGGATGACTCACAGGTCACCGCTGCCGCCGCTGCTGCCATCGAATTATTGCATTGTTCTTCATTAGTGCATGATGATCTACCTTGTTTTGATGATGCGCCCATGCGGCGTGGCAAGCCCTCGGTTCATGCGGCTTTCGGCGAGCGTTTAGCCGTATTAGCCGGTGATGCACTCATCGTTATGGCCTTTGAAACTTTAGCACGCAATGTGGCCCGGCAGCCACAACGGCTGGCCAGTCTGATCCAGGTTGTGGCGCAAGGGGTGGGTATGCCAACCGGGATTGCAGCCGGTCAAGCCTGGGAATGTGAATCCAGGGTCGATTTATCCCATTACCAGCGCGCCAAAACCGGTGCGTTATTTGCCGCAGCCACGATGGCCGGTGCAGCAGCAGCGGGAGCCGATCCCGAGCCGTGGCGGGCCTTGGGGGACAGAATCGGTGAGGCTTATCAGGTCGCCGACGATATTCTCGACGTCACAGCAAATTCGGAAGAACTCGGCAAACCCGTCGGGCGGGATGCGGCATTGGGACGTCCAAGCGCGGCTGAGGAGTTGGGCATGGAAGGCGCCACTGAGCGTCTGAAATCCCTGGTAGCGGATACTGTGGATGCCATTCCACCCTGTCCGGGAGCCGAGGAATTGCGCCGACTGTTCTTGCAAGAGGCGCAGCAGTTCTTACCCAAATCGCTGGTGATGCACGCCGCTTGAGCCGATAGGACAACGCCCGCTATGGTAACCACTTCGGCAGACTCTTCACAGCGTCACCACTGGTCGGATCGCTGGCTGGCATGGCGTGATCGACTGTTGACCAGCCCGCGATTCCGGCGCTGGGCGGCTGTATTGCCTTTTACCCGGCCTATTGCCCGGCGTCGTGCCCGCGAACTGTTCGATTTGTGTGCCGGTTTTGTCTACACCCAGGTGTTATTGGCCTGTGTGCGTTTGGATTTATTCGACAAGCTGGCGGCCGGGCCGCAGACAGCGGCCGAGTTAGCCCCGCATTTGGGATTGGACGAAGCCGCCGCGACCCGGCTGTTACGGGCGGCGGCCTCGCTGCGACTGGCCGAGCGCCGTCGGGGACAGTGCTATGGCCTGGGGCCTTTAGGTGCGGCAATGATTGATAATCCCGGTATTGTCGCCATGGTGGAACACCATGCCATGCTGTATGCCGATCTGCACGATCCTGTGGCGCTATTGCGTGGCACCCGTAGTGATACCGAATTAGGGCGTTATTGGTCGTATGCCCGCAGTGATACGGCAGACGCTTTGGCCGATTCCCAGATCAAAGCGTATACCGAATTGATGGCAGCCTCACAGCCGCTGGTGGCCGCTGAAATTTTAGCCGCGTATCGTCTGGATCGTCATCGCTGTTTGCTTGATGTCGGCGGCGGCAATGGAGCGTTTCTAGCTGCTGTCGCCAAGCGTTATCCGCGCTTGCCCTTGATGTTGTTTGATTTGCCACCGGTCGCTGAACAAGCCCGTGAACGGTTTACTCGCGATGGCTTGAGTGAGCGCGCCACCGTCTTTGGAGGCGATTTACGCTCTGATCCGTTGCCCCACGGGGCCGATGTCATCTCCTTGGTGCGGGTTATCCATGATCACAATGATGACATTGCTCTATGCATATTGCGGGCGGTGCGCCGCGCGTTGCCAGAGGACGGTGTGCTGTTGTTGGCTGAACCCATGTCGGATACACCTGGCGCTGAACCGATCGGTGATGCGTACTTCGGGTTTTATTTATTGGCTATGGGGCAGGGGCGTCCACGAACCCCCGACGAAATTAAATGCCTTTTAAATCAATCTGGTTTTGTGAATTGTCGTCTCCTCGCTACCCAGACGCCGATGTTGGCTCGGGTCATGGTGGCGCGACCCGATAAAGCCACTGTAAAAAAAAATAGTCAATCAAGCGTAAATCAAACTTGACATTTGCCACAGTCAATTTAAACTTACGCACAGAGTCCACGTAATGCAGTTCGTGGCCAATGTAGCAAAAACTAATGAGCATGATGAAAACCACAGCCGTAGTTCTCGAACAACCTGAGCACCTGGTACTGAGCCAGCTCGATCTCACCCCTCCCGGTGAGGACGATGTCGTAGTGGACATCGAGTGGAGCGGTATCAGCACCGGTACCGAACGGTTGCTGTGGTCTGGTCAGATGCCGATGTTCCCCGGTATGGGGTATCCGCTGGTTCCCGGTTACGAATCCATCGGTCGCATCAGTGCAGTGGGGGCCAATGTCGGCCGTCCAGTTGGCGAACCCGTGTTTGTACCAGGTGCGCGCTGTTTTGGTGAGATCAAGGGTCTGTTTGGTGGGGCAGCGGCTCGCTTAGTGGTACCTGCCCGCCGTGCATTGCCGATTACCGAACAACTCGGTGAACAGGGTGTGCTGCTGGCATTGGCGGCAACGGCTTATCATGCAATTTACCAAACGGTTTTGGATAACGATGTTCGCGTGCCCAGCGTCCCTGACCTGATCATCGGTCACGGCGTGTTGGGGCGTTTGCTGGCTCGGTTGGCCGTTGAGGCCGGTGGCGAGCCACCCACCGTTTGGGAAGTTAACCCGCAGCGTAGCACGGGAGCAGTGGGTTATCCGGTTGTTAAACCTGATGAAGATCAGCGTCACGATTATCGAGCGATCTACGAAGTCAGTGGTGACGCCTCTTTGCTGGATACCTTGATCACCCGTCTAAGCCCGGGTGGTGAGATTATCCTGGCCGGTTTTTACAGCACCCCGCTAACGTTTAACTTCCCGCCGGCTTTCATGCGCGAGGCACGGTTACGCGTAGCGGCTGAGTGGCGGGAATCGGATTTGCTCGCTGTCAATGAGATGGCCGCTGCAGGGCGTTTGTCCCTGGATGGCCTGGTGACTCATCGACAAACTGCTTTGCAGGCTGAAACAGCGTACCGCACAGCATTTAACGACCCGACCTGTCTCAAAATGATTCTGGACTGGAGAGGCTGTCAATGATTGCTAAAGAAACTCAAATCATCGCCATCTATGGCAAGGGCGGCATTGGCAAAAGTTTCACTCTGTCCAATTTGTCTTATATGTTGGCCCAGCAGGGCAAGAAGGTGTTGCTCATCGGCTGCGACCCTAAAAGCGATACTACATCACTGTTATTCGGCGGCCGCGCCTGCCCGACCATGATCGACACGTCGGCTAAAAAGAAACTGGCCGGTGAAGAGGTCGAGATCAGCGATGTGTGCTTTAAGCGGGATGGTGTGTTTGCCATGGAATTAGGCGGACCGGAAGTCGGACGGGGCTGCGGTGGCCGCGGCATTATCCACGGCTTTGAGTTATTGGAAAAGCTGGGCTTCCATGACTGGGGTTTCGATTACGTCTTACTGGACTTTCTAGGTGATGTGGTCTGTGGGGGCTTTGGTTTGCCTATCGCTCGCGATATGTGCCAGAAAGTCATCCTGGTCGGCTCCAATGATCTGCAATCGCTGTATGTCGCGAATAACGTCTGCTCGGCGGTTGAATACTTCCGCAGGTTGGGAGGCAATGTTGGCATTGCCGGTATGGTCGTGAATAAAGACGATGGTACGGGTGAAGCTCAAGCGTTCTCAGCGGCCGTTGGCATTCCGGTGCTGGCTACCATCCCGGCCCATGAAGATATTCGCCGTAAGAGCGCTAATTATCAGATCGTCGGCAAACCCGGCGGTGACTGGGGGGCATTATTCGAAGAATTAGCGATTAATGTCGCTATTGCTCCCCCGCAACAACCCAAGCCGCTGAGCCAAGACGAGCTATTGGGTCTATTCAAAAGCGATGATGTCGGTGGTGATGTCAAGCTGGAGCCTGCCACCTTAGAAGACCTGTGTGGCCCGTCTGCTATCCGTAAGCCCTCGCTTGAAATTGTTTACGACGACGCCTAATGACGACTATGAACGCCATGACTCAACAACCCGCTAATAAGCAGTGTGCTACTGCTTATCCGCAAGGACCGCACGACAGGCCGCAGACCATGTGTCCGGCTTTCGGTGCGCTGCGGGTTGGGTTGCGTATGCGTCGCACGGCTACGGTTTTGTCAGGCTCGGCGTGCTGCGTTTATGGTTTGACATTTACCTCGCACTTCTACGGGGCGCGGCGTTCAGTCGGTTATGTGCCTTTCGATTCTGAGACCCTGGTTACTGGCAAACTGTTCGAAGATGTAAGGGCTGCGGTTTATCAGCAGGCCGATCCAGAAAAGTACGACGCTGTAGTGGTGATCAACCTGTGCGTACCCACGGCTTCTGGAGTGCCGCTGCGGCTATTGCCTAAAGACATCAATGGCGTACGGGTTATTGGTATCGATGTTCCGGGTTTTGGTGTGGCGACCCACGCGGAAGCCAAGGATATCCTCGCTGGTGCCATGCTCAAATACGCTCGCGGTGAGGCTGAGCAAGGTCCAGTACAAGCACCGCGTGGCGGACGCAGTGATAAGCCCACCGTGACGCTGGTCGGTGAAATGTTCCCCGCCGATCCTGTCGGCATCGGTGCCTTGCTAGAACCTTTAGGTTTGGGCTGTGGACCGGTAGTGCCGACCCGCGAATGGCGTGAGCTGTATGCCGCGCTTGACGGCACGGCCATAGCCGCTATCCACCCGTTTTATACCAACGCCCTGCATGAATTTACCACTGCCGGTCGGCCGATTGTCGGTTCTGCTCCGGTCGGGCATGACGGTACAGCAGCCTGGTTGGAATCCATCGGCAGTGCTTGTGGGGTTACTGCGGCTAAAGTCGCAGCCGCTAAGCAACAGTGGCTGCCCGCCATCAAAGGCGTATTGGCGCAGGCACCGATTACAGGTCGGATTACCCTGTCGGGCTATGAAGGCTCCGAATTATTGGTCGCCCGCCTGCTGATTGAAAGCGGCGCGGACGTCCGCTATGTCGGTACGGCTTGCCCGCGTACCCCTTGGTCAGAGCCGGATCGTGAATGGCTGGCGGCCAAGGGCGTTATCGTGACTTACCGCGCTACACTGGAGCAAGATCTCCAGGCGCTTGAAGAATTTCAACCGGATTTGGTCATCGGCACCACGCCGGTAGTGCAAAAAGCCAAGCAAAAAGCGATTCCTGCTCTGTACTTCACCAATTTGATTTCGGCACGTCCCCTGATGGGGGTGGCCGGTGCGGGTTCGTTGGCTCAGGTCGTCAATACAGCGTTAGCCAATAAGTCACGCTTTGACGCAATGAAAGCCTTCTTTGGTGAGACCGGCGAGGGTTATGCCGCCGGTGTCTGGGAAGACACGCCTCAGGATCATCCACAATTCCGCGAGCGTTATCGCCGCCAGTTGGCCAGACAGACGGCAGCGGCTGGTTCGCCAGGGGGGGCAAGCTAATGTTCTTGCTCGACCATGATCGTGCGGGCGGCTATTGGGGGGCCGTGTACGCCTTCACCGCTATCAAGGGATTGCAAGTGATCATCGACGGCCCTGTGGGCTGCGAGAACCTGCCAGTGACCTCGGTGCTGCATTACACCGACGCCTTACCACCGCATGAGTTGCCGATTGTGGTGACGGGCCTAGGCGAGGAAGAACTGGGTCAATACGGTACCGAGTCCGCCATGGAACGCGCCCATAAAACGCTCGATCCCGATTTGCCCACCGTGGTGGTTACGGGTTCGATTGCTGAGATGGTCGGCGGTGGTGTGACCCCGGAAGGGACCAATATCCAGCGCTTTTTACCGCGGACCATTGATGAAGACCAATGGCAAAGTGCTAATCGCGCCATCGCCTGGCTGTGGAGCCATTATGGCCCCAAACGGGTACCGGCGCTGAAACCGCGTAAAGCCGGTGCCAAGCCTAAGGTCAACCTTATCGGTCCGATGTACGGCACGTTCAATATGCCCTCCGATCTGGCCGAGATCCGGCGCCTGGTGGAAGGCATCGGTGCTGAGGTCAATCAGGTATTCCCGCTGGGCAGTCATCTCGCTGATGTCGCCCGCTTAGCCGAAGCCGAAGTCAATGTGTGCCTGTACCGCGAGTTCGGTCGCCAGTTGTGCGAGACGCTGGAGCGGCCTTATCTGCAAGCCCCCATCGGTTTGCACAGCACCACTAAGTTTTTGCGTACCTTGGGCGAGTTGCTAGACCTCGATCCAGAGCCTTTTATCGAACGCGAAAAACACACGACGATCAAGCCGATCTGGGATCTGTGGCGTTCGGTAACTCAGGATTTCTTTGGTACCGCCAGCTTTGCCATCGTCGCTGGCGAAACCTATGCCCGCGGAGTGCGGCATTTTCTGGAAACTGAAATGGGTTTGCCCTGCACGTTTTCCTTCGCTCGTCAGCCGGGCGTCAAGCTCGATAATCAGGCGATACGTCAGGCCGTGCAACAGCAGACTCCCTTGGTCTTGTTCGGCAGCTATAACGAGCGCATGTATTTGTCGGAAATCGGCGCGCGGGCTATGTATGTTCCTGCCTCGTTCCCCGGAGCGATCATCCGTCGGCATACGGGCACCCCGTTTATGGGGTATTCCGGAGCGACCTATCTCATCCAGGAAGTGTGTAATGCGCTGTTTGATATGCTGTTCCACATCTTGCCCCTGGGTACTGATCTGGATCGGGTCGATGCAACGCCATCGCGATTACACAAAGAATTGCCTTGGAGCAATGAGGCTAAAGCATTGCTCGACGCTATTTTAGAAGCCCAGCCGGTTCTGGTGCGCATTTCGGCCGCAAAACGTTTGCGTGATGCAGCGGAGCGCCAAGCGCGTTTGGACGGTGAAGAGCGGGTAACGGCTGAGTGTGTCAGCCAAACCCAGCAGGCTCTGCAACGAGGGCAAGCGGCATGAGCGGTAAACCGTTTTCAATAGACTCCGGGATCAAGTTCCCGGAGGTACCGAATATCCAACCGGCGTCGCCGGTGGGTAAGGGCCGTCGTGGTTGTGGCCACGGCGTTCATCGCCGCGCGGTGTACGCGCGGTAACGGCTTGTAAGCCAAAAAAGAGAGGTTACACCAATGGCTGAAAAAGACACTTCATTGTCTGGTCTGACCGCTGATGAAGCAAAAGAATTTCACGGCGTCTTTGTCACCAGCTTTATTATCTTCCTGGTTATCGCGATTGTTGCCCACTTCCTGGTATGGCAGTGGCGCCCGTGGTTACCGGGTGTGGAAGGCTATGCGGCGGTCATTGACCACGCTAAAGTCTTAGCGAATACCTATGTTCCATTCGCTTTCATGAACCTTGGTTAGGAGAATACGACATGTGGCGTATGTGGCTTCTTTTCGATCCGCGCAGAACATTGATTGCTCTGTTCACTTTCTTGTTCGCTCTGGCGCTGGTGATTCATTTCATCCTGCTCAGCACCGAACGTTTCAACTGGCTGGAAGGTGCAGCGGCAAGCAGCACTGTGACCACGACGGTTTCACAACCGATCAATCGGTTAACCTAGTCCACCTAGATCGCCGTGAACCAGACGACGATGCAATAGCGGCACGAGCGAAAGGCGCGGATGAGAAGCTTGCAGCGATCCCGTCCGGCGCCCTAAGTGCTGCGAGGGGGTGCCCCGTTCGGTTCCGCCGAGCGGGTCTCCTCCCCACCAGAGGATCCAACGATGTCGATGCTCAGCTTTGAAAGAAAATACCGCGTCCGTGGAGGGACGCTTGTCGGGGGCGATCTGTTCGACTTCTGGGTGGGGCCGTTCTATGTCGGATTCTTCGGGGTCCTGACGATCTTCTTTTCCATTGTTGGAACTGCCTTGATCGTCTATGGTGCCGCGCTGGGTCCGACCTGGAACCTCTGGCAAATCAATATTGCCCCACCCGATCTAAGTTACGGCTTGGCTCTCGCACCGCTCAAGGAAGGCGGACTGTGGCAGCTTATCACGGTGTGTGCGCTCGGTGCGTTCATTACCTGGGCGCTGCGCCAGGCCGAAATCTCCCGTAAATTGGGCATGGGTTATCATGTGCCCATTGCTTTTGGTGTCGCAATTTTTGCGTATGCCACTTTGAATGTGTTCCGCCCGCTGTTGATGGGCGCTTGGGG
>SKOM01000203.1 GCA_007120095.1 Candidatus Competibacteraceae bacterium
ATGGATTTACGTTACGGGGAAAATCCCCATCAGCAGGCGGCGCTGTACCGTGAACCACAACCGGCTGGCGGCACCTTGGTTACATTTCAGCAACGGCAAGGTAAGGCGCTGTCATACAATAACATTGCCGACGCTGATGCCGCATGGGAATGCGTGCGGCAATTCGAACAGCCCGCTTGCGTGATTGTCAAACATGCCAACCCCTGCGGTGTGGCAGTGGCGGCAGATAGCCTCAGCGCTTACCAGCAGGCTTTTCGCACCGATCCCACCTCAGCATTTGGTGGCATCATCGCATTCAACCGCAATGTCGATGCCGCCACCGCACAAGCAATCATCGAGCGCCAGTTTGTCGAGGTTATTTTGGCACCGCGTATCGAACCGGATGCCTTGGTGGTTACAGCCGCCAAAGCGAATGTCCGGGTACTGGAAATACCGGCGGGACGGGACAGTAATACGCATGACTTTAAGCGCATCGGTGGTGGTTTACTGATCCAGACAAACGATACCGCTACAGTGAATCGCGACAATTTGCGGGTTGTCAGCCAACGTCATCCCGAGCCACAGGAGCTGGATGATTTGCTGTTTGCTTGGCGAGTGGTCAAACAGGTTAAATCCAATGCCATCGTGTACGCGCGTGATGGTATGACGATCGGCATCGGGGCGGGGCAGATGAGCCGGGCTATATCCGCACGGATTGCTGGATTAAAAGCCCAGGAGGAAGGCCTGGACATTGCGGGTTCTGTAATGGCTTCAGACGCCTTTTTCCCTTTTCGAGATGGCCTTGATATCGCAGCGGCCGCAGGCGTGCGGGCGGTCATTCAGCCCGGCGGTTCAATCCGTGATGCCGAGGTGATTGCCGCCGCTGATGAGCAGGGTTTGGCCATGGTATTGACCGGTCTGCGGCATTTTCGGCACTGAAACTACTGACACTCATGAGCATGGTTTGGCGTTTTGTTGTGACCACACTGTTGTTGGGCCTCGGGGCCAGCGGCACGGTGTTGGCCCAGGTGGGGGCTTTGCCCCTGCTTCAGGAAACACTGCGCCACACCACTACGGAAACGCCGGCTACTTTACCTGAGCCCACCGCTTTGCAGACCGGCTGGTGGCAGTATTTCCAACATCCTGACGAGACGGTTGTACAGATCCGTATCGAGGCGACTTTGGAGCGCCTCGATGCTCTGGTGGAGACCTTACCAGAGGCCTCGCGTGAAGCCGGGCGATCTTCAGTTGAATTGGTGCGTGCCAATCTGCTGACCTTGCCACAAATTCGTGATCAAGCCACGCCGCAGCCTCCCGCCCCGCCTGCCTATCAACAAGAGTATACCATCAAGCAAATGCTTGAACTGGCTGAGCAACTGCGACAGGTACGCGCTAATCGGGATGTTTTGGAAACTGAAATTGGCGCGTCTGAAAACACAATCAGCGGCCTGGGTCGGCGTCTTGACAATCTGATGGTCGGTTATTTGGCGCTGCGTCCGAGCGATCCGGAACGGGCGTTACAAGGTCTGGAGATCATGGCGGAACGCATCTCGTTAATGGTGGCTGAGGAGCGCTTGCGGGTTGAGCGCGCCGAGCTAGAAGTGCTGCGGGTACGTGCCAGTCAATTGGTCGATGAATTCGAGGTCGCCCGTAATCGTCTGTCCGCCAGCTGGGATGATTTATTGCAGATTGATCTGGATATTGCCGATGCCCGGACGGAACTGGAAACCGCACATGGGCGGTTGGTGCGCGAGCAATCAACGGCAACCCAAATTGTTGGTAGCTCACCGGCTGATCGAGCAACGGGGCAATATCGTCAACAGCGGGTGATTAAAGCCTCGATTGACGAGGCGATTATTCGAACCCGTCTGAGTCGTTTGCAAATGCAGCGTCATCTGACACGGCTGCTTTTAGATCAAGCATTGGACACTGTGGACTTGCGGGGCCAGTTGGATCGCTGGGTGATGGAGCACAATGATCTCGACCGTCAAATACAAATATGGCGCAATAGCAGCGAACGCGAACGCAGCCGAGCCGGTCTGGCTATTGCCTCAGTCGATGAAATCGGCACACCGGATTACAGCCGACTGATAGTACTCAACCAAGATCGTTTTCGTTTGGCACAGCACAGTTTAGTCACGCTGGAACGCTTACAGGTTGCAACCCAACAAAATCGCCGCCTTCTGGAGCAAATTGACATCGAGTTGCTTCAGTTAGAGGGCTGGTTGCGTAGCTTAATGGTGTGGTCGCAGTTACGCTTCCAGGATGTCATTCAAGGTGCAAGTGGTTGGATTCACGCCAGTCTTTTCAGGATCGGCGACACCCCTGTGACGGCTATGGGGTTGTTGCGTGTGCTGCTGATCATCACTGTCGCGTGGTTATTTTCTTACGTGTTACGTCGGGCGCTGACCCGGCTCAGTGAGCGCAGTGATAGCCGTAATTTGCCTGCATTTTATACCGTCGGCCGCTTATCGCACTATGTGATCATTATCGCCGGGGTGTTGATGGGACTGTCCTCCTTAGGCATGGATTTTACCAACTTCGCCCTGGTGGCTGGTGCGCTGGCCATCGGGATTGGTTTCGGCCTGCAGGCTATTGTGAATAACTTTATCTCCGGGCTTATTCTGCTGTTCGAACGCAGTCTGAAAGTAGGGGATTTTGTCGAGATCGGTTCAGGACTCGACGGTGAGGTGATCACCGGTGAGGTCAAGGCCATTAATGTACGCAGCACCCAAATCAAAACCAATGAAAATATTGATATTATTGTGCCTAATTCGGCATTTATGACCAATAACGTCGTCAACTGGACGTTGCAGGAACCCTATCGGCGTATGCATTACCCATTTCGGGTCGCTTTTGGCGTGAGCAAAGAACTGGTGCGCAAAGCCGGATTGGAAGCGGCCGAAAAGGTACCACACACATTGAGCGGATTACCTGGTAAAAACCCGCAGGTTTGGCTGGTAGGTTATGGAGAAAACGGCTACATCTTCGAGCTCGTGGTCTGGTTGACGCCCAGTGCAGTGAAGCGCCCGCAAGCCGTGCAGGCCGCTTTTTACTGGGAGCTGGAAACGGCGTTACAGAAATACCGGATCGAAGTGCCGGTGCCCCAGCGCGACTTGCGTCTGCGCGAGGGCTTGTCAGGCTGGCCAGTCACCACCGATACCAGCCTGCCACCGGATGCTACTTAGATGGCATCTGAGCCGGTTTCTCCGGTACGGATGCGAATAACCTGCTCCAAATCGACGACAAAAATTTTACTATCGCCGATTTTACCAGTGCCTGCCGCTTTGGTAATAGTTTCCAGTACCTGATCAACAATGCTGTCATCGACAGCGATTTCGAGTTTGACTTTGGGCAGGAAATCCACAATGTACTCGGCACCTCGATAAAGCTCGGTATGTCCTTTCTGACGACCAAAGCCTTTGACCTCGGTGACGGTCATGCCTTGCACACCGATATCAGATAGTGCCTCCCTGACATCATCCAGCTTGAACGGTTTAATGATTGCGTTTACCAGTTTCATTTTCGGACCTCTGCGAGACGGGCTGTCAACTATAACCGAACAGCGACGGCAGCCGCTAGGGACTGCCGTCGTGTCGCATTAGGGTAACGGCCGATTATGACTTACCTGCGGTAAAATCAGGATAAGCCTCTAAACCACATTCATGAACATCAAGACCGTCGTATTCTTCTTCGGCGCTCACCCGAATTCCGATAATTCCCTTGATTAATCCCCAGATCAGGAAGCTGGAGAAGAACACAAAGCCGAATATCACACCGATACCCGTTAACTGTCCCATCCACGTTGCATCGGGATTGCTGAACAACACGGCGAACAAGCCCCAGATACCGACGACACCGTGTACTGAAATCGCACCAACCGGATCATCAATGCGCAGCTTATCAAAGGTGACGATGGACAATACCACAATCAGGCCACCGACGGCACCAACCATAGCAGCCAGACCGGGCGTTGGGGTCAGTGGTTCAGCGGTGATGGCGACCAAACCGGCCAGAGCACCATTCAGCGCCATAGTGAGATCCGCCTTGCCAAATAAAATGCGTGCCACCACTAAGGCGGTCACTAGCCCGGCAGCGGCCGACATATTGGTATTAACAAACACCATGGCGACATTATTGGCCGACTCGACATCGGAGATCTTAAGTTCCGAGCCGCCGTTAAAGCCGAACCAGCCCAGCCACAGAATCAATGTCCCTAGAGCGGCTAAGGGCATGTTAGCACCGGGAATGGGATTGATCTGACCTTTGGGGCCGTATTTACCTTTGCGCGGGCCAAGCAGCAAGACACCCGCTAAAGCCGCTGACGCACCGGCCATGTGGACGATACCCGAGCCAGCAAAGTCGAGAAAACCTAACTCATCAAGAAATCCTTCACCCCAGGTCCAATAGCCTTGCAGCGGATAAATCACTCCAGTGAACACCACCGCAAACAGTAAAAATGCCCAGAGTTTCATGCGTTCCGCCACTGCGCCGGAGACAATAGACATGGCTGTAGCAACAAAAACAACTTGGAAGAAGAAATCGGAAAGGTTGGAGTAGTAAGACGCATCATCACCGCCAACCACCACCTCAGCTACGGTATTATCTCCCCCCAAGAGTAATGAAATATGAGGGAAAAAGCTGTTAAATGCGGCTTCCGGATACATGATATTGTAGCCAATAATCATGTACATCAAGCAGGCTATGGAATACAACGCAACGTTTTTAGTCAGAATCTCGGCGGTGTTTTTTGCTCTAACCAGGCCAGATTCCAGCATGGTAAAGCCTGCGGCCATCCACATGACCAGCGCCCCCGACATCAGAAAGTAAAAGGTGTCTAGGGCGTAACTTAACTCTCTAATTTCATCCACAGTTAAACCTCCAACTTGTATGACAGATTATTAATTTCGATGGGTTTGCAAATCTTATATCGCATCGGGTCCGGCCTCACCCGTTCGAATCCGGACAACCTGCGTTAGACTGTGGACAAAAACTTTGCCATCGCCAATTTTGCCGGTATTCGCCGCTTGGGTAATGGCCTCTATAGCACGTTCGGTGTGTTCGGGTTTAACAGCCACTTCCAGCTTTATTTTTGGCAGAAAGTCCACAACGTACTCGGCACCTCGGTATAATTCGGTATGGCCTTTCTGACGACCAAAACCCTTGACTTCGGTTACGGTCACACCTTGGACACCAATCTCAGACAGGGCCTCACGCACGTCATCCAGTTTGAATGGCTTGATAATCGCAGTAATCATCTTCACGATGAGGGTCTCCTCTGATAACTGACGTAGCGACCGATGGGGGGGTCATAGTGCATAGTCAACTCCTGATCAAACTTAGCTTAAGGATTCGTCAGGAGCGGTTTGCATAGGCCATGCCACCATTTTTAAGTGGTTGGTTGTAAAATGGTATAATGACCTTGGAGGGCTTAGGCCTGGCAAGCTGACGCGCCGTATTAGAGCATTCGGCGCTCTTTCGCACGATTTTGGTGCGCTCTTGGCGCTTTACCGGGATCGCTTTATGCTGCGTACTTTCAGTGAATCACGACTTTAGTGAGGTGTATCCATGATCGACCCCAAACAATTTGACCAACAGTTTGATGAGATGGCTAAGCGCTTGAGCGAGTCTTTACCGCCCGGCGTGCGTCAAATGCAGGCGGATGTGGAGAAAAACATTCGTGCGGGTTTGCACTCGGTGTTCTCGCGTATGGAACTGGTTACCCGCGAGGAATTTGAAGTGCAGCAAGCGGTCTTAGAACGCACTCGCAGCCGTTTAGAGGCGTTGGAGCGGCAGGTTGCGCTGCTGGAACAACAGCTCTCAACCGCTCGGCCATCACAGCTACCCACTGATCATCCGTCAGCGTCACAATGAGTCAGCTGTCCGAATGGGATCCGATGTCAGGTAGTCGGCTCACCATGGCAGAGCGGGTTTGGGAATATGCTCAGCTGATGCGCTGGGATCGCCCCATTGGCGCTTTATTGCTGCTGTGGCCTACCTTGTGGGCGTTATGGTTGGCTGGTGCAGGCCAGCCGCAGCAAGCGGTGGTCGTCATTTTCCTGCTTGGGGTCTGGGTGATGCGTTCGGTGGGTTGTGTGATTAATGATCTGGCGGATCGGCACTTTGACCCTTTTGTCGAGCGCACCCGCGACCGCCCGCTGGCCAGCGGGCGGGTCAGCGTGCGTGAGGCGTTATTATTGACCGCCGTTTTGCTGTTGATTGCACTGGGGCTGGCACTGTTACTCAACCGTTTGGCGTTGATGCTGGCTGTGGTGGGTTTGCTGCTGGCGGTGATTTATCCATTCATGAAGCGCTTTCACCATCTACCCCAGGCAAATTTGGGTCTGGCTTTCAGCTGGAGCATCCCCATGGCTTACGCGGCGTTAACCCATACCGTGCCTGCCGAGGCCTGGCTGTTATTTGTCGCCAATATGACCTGGGTGCTGGTTTACGACACTGAATACGCCATGGCTGATCGTGATGATGATCTCAAAATTGGCCTCAAATCCTCGGCTATTTTGTTTGGCCGATATGACCGGGCGCTGATCGGTGGCCTGCAACTGTTGACCTTATTACTGCTACTCGGTGTGGGCTGGGTTAATGAGCTCGGTGTCATGTATTATCTGGGGCTGTTTGGTGCGGCTTGGCTGTTTCTATACCATCAGTATCTAATTCGCCAGCGTGATCGCAAAGAGTGTTTCAAAGCCTTTCTGAATAATAACGGCGTAGGCCTGTGCGTATTTTGTGGTCTATTGCTAGCCCAACTGCCTCAATATTGAGTACACTGATGCCATCAGATCAGCGTAACGCTTTTGCTCCTATGTCGGCACGTAAAGTTACCATTGAACGCGCAACCCTAGAGACTCAGATCCGCTTAAGCGTGGACTTAGACGGCAGCGGTGAGGTTGCACTTGCCAGCGGAATTGGCTTTTTCGATCACATGCTGGAACAGATCGCCCGCCACGGCATGATTGATTTGACGGTTGAAGCCAGTGGTGATCGGCAAGTTGATGATCACCATACCGTCGAGGATATCGGCATCACTTTCGGTCAGGCCCTGGCTCAAGCCATTGGCAACAAACAAGGCATTCAACGCTATGGCTATGCCTATGTGCCCCTGGACGAAGCCCTGTCGCGAGTTGTGGTTGATTTTTCCGGACGCCCGGGTCTTGAATATCATGTCAAATTTCCGCGTGAGCGCATCGGGCAATTCGATGTCGATTTGGTTCAAGAGTTCTTCCAAGGCTTGGTCAACCACGCCCGACTCACGCTGCACATTGATAATCTGCGTGGCCATAACGCCCATCACATCGCCGAAACCGTGTTCAAGGCGTGCGGACGCGCTTTGCGTATGGCCGTAGAACCCGATCCACGGCGGGCAGGCCACATTCCATCGACTAAAGGTGTTCTTTGAGATACGACCGCTGATGGCCACCATTGCTGTTATCGATTATGGGATGGGCAATCTGCATTCGGTTGCCCGCGCCCTCAATCATGTCGCGCCTCGGGCGCGCGTTGCCGTGACTCAAGATCCTGAGGTAATTCTCGGCGCTGATCGGGTCGTGTTCCCCGGTCAAGGCGCGATGCGGGATTGTATGCAAGAGCTACAGCACCACGGGCTGATTGACGTGGTACGCACAGCAGCACGCAACCGGCCTTTTCTGGGGTTATGCCTCGGGCCACAGGCTCTGCTGACAACCAGTGAGGAAAACGGTGGAGTTGATGGGTTAAATATTTTGCCGGGGTGCAGTTTGTGGTTCGGTCATCAGTTGCGTTCAGCCCCCTTGGCGCATTTGCATCTTAAGATTCCCCATATGGGCTGGAACCGGGTTCACCAAACCCGTGCCCATCCGCTGTGGGAATCGATTCAACAAGACAGTCGCTTCTATTTTGTACACAGTTATTACCTGCTGCCTGACGACGCTGATCTAACCGTCGGGCTAACGGATTACGGCTTTGATTTTACTTCAGCCATGGCTCAAGATAATGTGTTTGCCGTGCAATTCCATCCGGAGAAAAGCGCGGCAGCCGGACTACAGTTGCTGGCTAATTTCAGTCGCTGGCAACCCTGATTCACTAACCTCAGCGTTTTTATAGAGTGGAGAATCCGAGATGCTTCTGATTCCAGCCATCGACCTTAAAGACGGGCAATGTGTGCGTTTGCGCCAAGGTCGGATGGATGATGTCACTGTATTTTCTGACGACCCGGTAGCGGTAGCCGATCGTTGGGTCGCTGC
>SKOM01000098.1 GCA_007120095.1 Candidatus Competibacteraceae bacterium
AGATTCTCTATCGGCCTTTAATCAGCGAGGACGAAGATGAGCAGGATCGGGATCGCGAGCAGGCGATTTTAGACGCCGTTGATGAACTGACCCGCCATGACCCGCACGGCGATATTTTGATTTTTCTCAATGGCGAGCGTGATATCCGCGATACCGCCGAAGCATTACGCAAACACAAGCTGCGTCATACCGAGGTGCTGCCCTTATACGCACGACTGAGCACTGCCGAACAAAATCGAATTTTTCAGTCGCATGGCGCTCGGCGAATTGTCTTGGCGACCAATGTGGCCGAAACCTCGCTGACGGTGCCGGGGATTCGGTATGTGATTGACCCCGGCACGGCACGGATTAGCCGCTACAGCACCCGCGCCAAAGTGCAGCGCTTACCGATCGAGAAAATATCCCAAGCCTCGGCGGCCCAGCGGGCCGGGCGCTGTGGTCGGGTCGCGCCGGGGGTGTGTATCCGCTTGTATTCTCAAGAGGACTTTAACACCCGTCCAGCGTTTACCGAGCCGGAAATTCTGCGCACCAATCTGGCGGCAGTGATCTTACAAATGGCGGCGCTGAATCTGGGCGACATCGAAGATTTCCCCTTTTTAGAACCGCCGGAACGGCGGCAAATCACCGATGGGTACAAATTATTATTTGAGTTACAGGCGGTCGATGCCCAGCGGCGTATTACGGAATTAGGGCGGCGCCTGGCGCGCTTGCCGGTCGATCCCCGTCTGGGGCGGATGTTATTGGCTGCTGCGGAATTGGGCAGTTTACACGAGGTATTGATTATTGCTGCGGCCTTGTCGATTCAAGACCCCCGTGAACGGCCCTTTGATCACCAGCAAGCAGCGGATGAACAGCATCGCCGGTTTCGCGACAGCCGCTCGGATTTTCAAGCCTTGTTGAATCTGTGGACGTATTATCACGAGCAAGCCCGTCACTGTTCGCGCAATAAACTGCGGCAATTATGCCGGGCGGAGTTTTTATCCTATGTGCGGATGCGTGAATGGCATGATCTGCACCAGGAGCTGCATGCCAAGGTCACAGCCATGGGGCTGCGGGCCAATCAGGAGCCTGCTACGTATGCGGCCATTCATCAAGCCCTGCTCAGTGGTTTACTCGGCCAGGTCGGTTGGCAGGATCCGGCGGCAGAACGCAAGGATCGACTATGGCGCGGCGCACAAGGACGTAAATTCCAGATTTTCCCTGGTTCGGGCCTGTTCAAAAAAGCCCCCAAATGGCTGATGGCCGCCGAACTGGTGGAAACCCGGCGTCTGTATGCGCGTACCGTGGCGCAGTTAGACCCTCAGTGGATTGAGGCACTGGCCCCACATCTGGTGAAACGCAGTTACAGCGAGCCGTTTTGGGAAGCGCGCCGTGGCCAGGTGGGAGCGCTGGAAACGGTCAGCCTGTACGGTTTGCCGGTGGTCAGCAGTCGCAAGGTCAACTACGGGCCACTGGATCCGGCCACCGCCCGCCGTCTGTTCATTCGCGAGGGTTTGGTACAGGGGCGGTTACGTACCCAGGGTGACTTTTTAAGCCATAACCAACGGATCATCGACTCGGTTCACGATTTAGAAGCCAAAACCCGCCGCCGTGATTTGCTGGTTGATGACGAGGTGCTGTATGAGTTTTACGCCGAGCGCATCCCAGACAGCATATACAGCGCCCCGGCCTTTGAGCGTTGGCGGCGTCGGGCCGAACGCCAGGATCCACGCCTGTTGTTTATCGACCGTGAGTACTTACTGGCCCAAGACCCGGCGGCGGACATGGGCGAACAATTTCCGGATCGGCTGCGGCTGGACGGTCTGGAATTACCGCTGAGCTATCGCTTCGAACCCGGTACGGAAGACGATGGCGTCACCGCCACTTTACCGCTGGCGGCTTTGAATCAAGTCAATCCCAGGCGCTTGGAGTGGGTGGTGCCGGGCTTACTGCCTGAACGTATGGCGGCGCTGTTAAAATCTCTGCCCAAAGCATGGCGTAAACAATTCGTACCGGTGCCCAACTATGTGCAAGCCTTGGTCGAAGCGCTGCGACCCAATGCGCTGAGTCTGACTGAAGCCATGACGCAGCGTTTAGCCGCCATGACCGGGGTTACAGTGCCGCCCTCAGCATGGCAACCGGACACACTCCCTGCCCATTTAACCCTGAGGGTGCGGGTGGTGGATGGTCAAGGTCAAGAAGTCGCCGTTGGCCGTGATTTGGCGATGTTACAACGCCAGTTACGCGGTCAAGCGCGGGCGACGTTTGCCGAGCGCAGTCGGCCCCAGCAGTTGGAACGCAATCAGGTCAGTGACTGGGACTTTGGTGAGCTGCCGGAGCAGGTCGCTTTTGAACAGGGTGGGGTGGCGCTGAAAGGTTATCCCGCGTTAATTCAACATGGCGAGCACCTGGCTCTGCGTTTAGTTGATACTCCAGAGCGGGCGCAGCAGTTACATCGCCACGGCGTGAGCCGGCTACTGGCGCGCAAACTGCGGGATAAATTGCGCTATTTACAGCGCCAATTGCCGAATATGCAGACGATGAGCCTACAGTATGTGTCGGTGGGTACTCACAAGCAGTTGCTCGATGATCTTCTCACCGCCGCACTGGAGCAGGCGTGTTTTGCCGACCAGCCACCGCCGCGTGACCCTGAAGCTTTTCAGCGCTGCATCAGCCGGGGGCGAGAGCAACTGGTTCCTGTGGCTCAGCGTCTGGCCGAGCATGTGGGGATAATTTTAGATCTTTATCATGAGGTTAATCGCCGGTTACAGGGTGATATTCCCTTGAGCGAGCAAGAAGCGGTGGCCGATATCCGTCAGCAACTGAGTGGTTTGGTGTATCCGGGCTTTATTCACCAGACCCCGGAACCGTGGTTCGGGCATTTGCCGCGTTATTTACAGGCCGTAGCCATCCGCTTGGACAAGCTGCGGTTAGCGCCGGATAAAGACCGCCAGCGCCGCGCCAGTATCGAGCCGCTGTGGCAGGCGTATCAGCAGCGGTGTCAAGCCAATGCCGAGCGGGATCGTTACGAACCGGGTCTGGAACGCTTACGCTGGTCTATCGAGGAGCTGCGAGTCTCGTTATTTGCGCAAGCCCTGAAAACCGCTGAGCCGGTTTCAGTGAAGCGTCTCGAACAGCGCTGGCGGGAGCTGACGGAAGCGGGCGAATAATGTGAGACTCTGGATGACAGCGTCATAGCAGACCATGGGTAATGCTGCGGTTACGTCCCTGATTTTTAGCCGCATACAAGGCGGCGTCAGCGCGTCTAATCAGACGGTCAGCATTATCGCCGCTCTCGTAATAGGTAATGCCTAAGCTGATGGTCAGACCGCCAGGCACTTTGAAATCGGCTGTCCCGACAACCTGACGCAACATCTCAGCGATATGTCGTGCATCTTCGCGCGAGGTTTCGGGCAGCAGCAGGATAAATTCTTCACCGCCCCAGCGAGCCAGCACATCCGATCTGCGAATACGCTGGTTAACGAGTGCAACCAGTTGACATAAAACTTGGTCGCCGACGTGATAACCGTGTTGGTCATTAACCGATTTGAAATGGTCAATATCAAAAAAAATTAATGCCAAATCATTTCCATGGAGTTCTGATTGCTGGGTTTCATGATCAAGCATATTGCGAAACCAGCGGCGATTAAACGCGCCGGTCAATGTGTCGTGGTTGGCCTCATATCTGAGGCGCATCTCCAGGGCTTGGCGAGCCAAAGCCGCACCAATGATGTCGGCGGCAACTTGCAGCAAGCGCAGTTCTGCGGCGTCTGGCCTATGCCGATCAGAACTTGGGTCATCCATCCCCAGAAAACCATGCAGACGCTCGTTATAGACTATGGGCAGGCTCAGCCCTGAATGCAGCAATCCTTGCGCAAACCACTGGCGCTCCAGCTCGGATAATTCGGGTAGTTTGGCCTGATCAATCCAATAAGGTTGTGGATGTTTGCCAAGGTGTACGATTGAGGTCAGTTCGCTGCTGGCAACGGTTTGCAGGTCTTGACTCCGGGGGGCTATGCCTTCAGCGCACCATTCGTGGGTGCGGTGGATCTGCTGGCCGTCCTCGGACAGTAAGATTAGGTAACAACGTGCGCTTTGGGTAAACCCTCCCAGACGTTGCAGCGCCCAGTCAATGCTTCCATCAATCTGCTCTATGGGCCGGGACAGAAACCGGGTGGATATTTGGTGGACGATCTCCTCCAGCTCATTACGATGGTACAGATCGGCCTCATGGCGCACCTGCCTAATCGCCCACTGCTGAGGCTTGGTTTGTCCATCAAGAGCCATATCGATGCGGTATATCTCCGGTCCGGTGCGGCCCATGTACAGGGTATGACTGGACACCACCCTGACAGGCGAACCGTCTTTGTGCTTTAGGGTTAATGATTGCGTGGTCACAGGTGCTCCACCGGCCACCCAGTTTTTGATGGCATTGACGACGTGCTGGCGCATCTGCTCAGGAATGATTAATGCTTCCAAAGTGTTGCCAAGAGCCTCCTCGGCGCGATAGCCGTACAGTTGCTCACTGGCTTGATTCCAGTAAATAACCCGACGTTGGGCATCATAGCCTTGTACGGGAATATGGTGCATGTTTTCAAGTGGTAATTGGTAATTGGCAATTGGCATCACGGCGCATTATTGACTAACCCATCACAAGCCATAACTTCGGAGTGGGTGTTTGTTAACAGCAAATAAGCTTGCCGATTGTTACACGATAAATCAAGCGAGTCTTAACCGGCTTTGGGGTACCATGCGTGGTGATGTGGTGCGCTGCTGGAATGTTCACGATGCTGCAAGCATACTATTATGCAGCGAGATTGCCGTGAGTTACCGGTCGGGTGTCACAGTTACCTGATATCGATTGGGCGCTGGTGTTGATAGAATTGCTGACCTCAATACCTGAGCGTAACAATGTAACAACGGATTACGGAAATTTAACGATTGAAAAAACAAGATATCAACTTTGATTGTCTAGGCCAGCATAACTGGGTCGGTTGGCGCGAGTGGGTCGCCTTGCCCGAATTAGGGGTACCGGCAGTAAAAGCCAAACTGGATACCGGGGCACGAACTTCAGCGCTGCATGTGGCTGATTTGGAAACGGTAGAGACGCAAGACGGTTTGCAGGTGCGCTTTGTGCTGCATCCATTGCGTAAACGCCCGCAGATTGAACTGGCCTGTCAAGCGCAGGTGATTGATCAACGGGTAGTGAGGGATTCGGGCGGCCATCAGGAACGGCGTTATGTGATCCGCACACCGGTGCGTTTGGGGCAGCGTCAATGGCCTATTGAGCTTACCCTGACAAACCGCGACAATATGCTGTTTCGTATGTTGCTGGGTCGAACCGCCATGCAGGGCTGGGTGATTGACCCGCAACACTCCTATCGTTACGGTCGCTCACTGCGCCATTGTTACCATAAATCATGAAAATAGCTATTCTTTCCCGTGGGCCTAGTTTGTACTCCACCCGACGATTGGTCGAAGCCGCCGAACAACACGGTCATGAGGCCAAGGTGATCAACCCCTTGCGCTGCTACATGAACATTACCTCCCATAAACCCGAGGTGCACTATCAAGGGGCGGTACTGGAAGGTTTTGATGCGGTGATTCCGCGCATCGGTGCCTCAATTACCTTCTATGGTACGGCGGTGCTGCGCCAGTTTGAAATGATGGGTGTATTCACCCTCAATGAGTCGGTCGCCATCAGCCGTTCGCGGGATAAACTGCGCTCGCTGCAATTATTGGCGCGCCGGGGTATCGGTCTGCCGGTGACCGGATTTGCCCACTCACCGGATGATACCCGTGATGTGATTAAAATTGCCGGCGGGGCGCCTCTGGTGATCAAATTACTTGAAGGTACCCAAGGTAAGGGGGTGGTGCTGGCTGAGACCCAAAGTGCTGCCGCCAGTGTGATTGAGTCGTTTCGCAAGCTTGCGGCAAATTTAATGGTGCAGGAATTCATCGCTGAGGCTAAGGGCTCGGATATTCGTTGTTTCGTCATCGGTGAGCGAGTAGTCGCAACCATGATGCGCCAGGCTGCCGAGGGTGAATTCCGCTCTAATCTGCACCGTGGCGGCAGTGCGCGTGCCGTCAGAATTACCCCCGAAGAACGCTCTACCGCTGTGCGTTCCGCACGGATTCTCGGGCTGAACGTAGCCGGTGTGGATATCTTGCGTTCTAATCACGGCCCAGTGGTTATGGAAGTTAATTCCTCACCCGGTCTGGAAGGCATTGAAAAATCCACCGGCAAAGATGTTGCCGGACAGATAATTAATTTTATAGATAAAAATGCCAGAGTAGGGCGGACGCGCACTCGCGGACAGGGTTAGACTGGTGAGTGCTGAATGGGTCATCGGCGGTACCGTTATACCGCCGGGCCGGGAAACCGCGCTGGAGCTGGCATTGCCCGCACTCTACACCCATACTCCCATGCACCTGCCGGTGCGGGTGGTGCGCGGCCGGCGTCCGGGGCCGACATTGCTGGTCAGCGCTGCACTGCACGGCGATGAGATCAATGGTGTGGAAATTATCCGGCGTTTATTGGCCATGCCAATGATCCACCGGCTGCGCGGGACGTTAATGGCTGTACCGGTGGTCAATATGCTGGGTTTCCTCAGTCATTCGCGTTATCTGCCGGATCGTCGCGACCTCAACCGCTCATTTCCCGGCTCGGAGCGCGGCTCCTTAGCCGCTCGGCTGGCGCATTTGTTTCTCACCGAACTGTTCAGCAAAGCAGATTATGGGATTGATTTACACACCGCCGCCATCCATCGGGACAATCTGCCCCAGGTACGGGCTAATCTGGCGATACCGGCTGTGCGCCGTATGGCGGAAGCGTTTGCCGCACCTGTCATTCTCGACAGCGGCCAGCGCCTAATTGAAGGTTCATTACGCAAAGTTGCCGATGAGCGGGGTGTACCGTTGATTGTCTATGAGGCCGGTGAAGCCTTGCGCTTTGATGAAATTGCCATCCGTGCCGGGGTGCGCGGTGTGGTCGCAGTAATGCGGGCGCTGGCGATGTTACCCGCACGGCGCGGCAGGCGACAAATCCAGTCAGTTATTGCCCGCCAAAGCAGTTGGATTCGCGCCCCGCAAAGTGGTATCTTGCGTGTCGCCAAGCCTTTGGGATGCTGGGTGGCTCAAGAAGAAACGCTGGCGTGGATTGGTGATCCTTTTGGCGATTCCGATGTCCCGGTGCTGGCACGCTCGCCGGGCATTATTGTCGGCCGTACCAATCTACCGCTGGTTAACGAGGGTGAAGCCCTGTTTCATCTGGCTCAGGTGGTGAAAAGCGACGAGTTGGAAAATCACCTGGAGACCTATCACGAAGCATTGGCCGAGGCTGATGAATTCGCCGATCCTTATTCGCCAGACGTCTTGTGATAGCTTGTAAAAACCTGCAAAAATAATAGGATGGCCAATGTTGCGGCAGATTTAAGGCGACTTGGACAGGACTGATTATTGCACTGCAACGTTGCAAGCGCTCAATTTGGGTTTATTCTGATAAAGTGTTTCATTGATGTTTCATTTCCACTACTACTAAAAGGTGTTTAACGTATGGATTGGTGGATGCTAGTTAACTTCGCCGGTGGTATCGGCTTGTTTTTGCTGGGCATGAAGACCATGACCGATGGGCTTAAAGTGGCCGCCGGGGAGACCCTGCGCTCCATTTTGGCTTCGGCGACCGACAACCGGCTGAAGGGCATTCTGGCCGGTATGTTGATCACAGCCATGGTGCAGTCTTCGAGTGCGGTGATTTTTGCCGTCATCGGTTTTGTCAATGCCAGCTTGATGACATTGGTCCAATCCGTGGGTCTGATTTACGGGGCGTCTATCGGTACCTCGATGACCAGTTGGATTGTTGCCGCTGTTGGCTTCAACGTGAACCTACGGGCTATGGCGTTGCCGTTTATTGCGATCGGTATGATCCTACGCATTACCGGCGGCAACACCCGGCGAGCACCGCTTGGTGAGGCCATTGCCGGTTTGGGTCTGTTCTTCCTCGGGCTGGATGTGCTCAAGACCACCTTTGAAGTGCTCGGTGAAACCGTGGAGCTGGAAGCCTTTGCCGGTACCGGGGTATTGAGCCTGATGATGTTTACCGCCATCGGTTTTATGCTGACCACACTGATGCAGTCCTCCAGTGCGGCCATGGC
>SKOM01000259.1 GCA_007120095.1 Candidatus Competibacteraceae bacterium
CAGCCCGTTCAGTGGCCAGTTGGGTTTGTTCGTCCTTGGCCCGAGTCAACTGCTGGATTTGCTCGGCACGCTCGGCAGCGAGCTGAGCCTGTTCGTCCTTGGCCTGAGTCAACTGCTGGATCTGTTCAGCCTGTTCAGTGGCCAGTTGGGTTTGTTCGTCCTTGGCCTGGTTGAGTTGTTCAATGTGCCGAGTTTGTTCGGCAACTAACGTGGATTTCTTGGCTAAAGATTCGATCAGCGAATTAAACATAAGTAATAACAACCTCGTGAGAAGCACTGACGCCAGCACGCTGGCGTCAGTAGTGAGTCAGCATTAGCCGCGGGTTTTACGTTCTTGGCGGCGTTTAATCAGTGTCCACTCGGTGTAGCCGTTGGGGGTTTCCCGACCCTTGAAAATCAGATCCAGTGCCGCTTGAAAGGCGACACTGCGTTCAAAATCGGTGGCCATGGCTTGGTAATGAGGATCAGTGGCATTCTGGCGATCCACTACGGCTGCCATCCGTTGCAGGGTTTCCAGCACTTGATCGGCGGTGACCAAGCCATGATGCAGCCAATTGGCAATATGCTGGCTGGAAATCCGCAAGGTAGCTCGGTCTTCCATTAAGCCGACATCGTTGATATCTGCGACTTTAGAGCAACCCACCCCTTGGTCAATCCAGCGTACCACATAGCCGAGAATGCCCTGGGCATTATTGTCCAGCTCTTGTTGAATGGCTTCATCGGACAGGTTGCGCCCACCCAGCAGTGGCAGGGTGAGAATATCAGTCAGGCTGGCACGTTGCCGCTGAGCGAGTTGAGCTTGCTGCTCCAAGACATTGACCTGATGGTAGTGCAGGGCATGTAAAGTGGCTGCTGTTGGTGAGGGCACCCAAGCGGTATTCGCACCGGCTTTGGGATGCCCGATTTTTTGTTCCAGCATCGCCGCCATGCGATCCGGCATCGCCCACATGCCTTTACCGATTTGTGCTTTACCACTCAGGCCACAGGCCAGGCCGATGTCCACATTCCAGTCTTCATAGGCCAGGATCCACGGGGTGTTTTTGATTTCACCTTTGGGTAGCATCGGCCCGGCTTCCATGCTGGTGTGAATTTCATCACCGGTGCGATCCAAAAAGCCGGTGTTGATGAAAATCACTCGTTCACGGGCCACGCGGATGCATTCTTTCAGGTTGATTGTGGTGCGGCGCTCTTCGTCCATAATGCCGATTTTCAATGTATTGGGTGCCAAATCCAACGCATGTTCTACTCGGCGGAACAGCTCGATATTGTGCGCGATTTCTTCCGGGCCGTGCATTTTCGGCTTAACTATATACACACTGCCAGTACGGCTGTTGCGGTATTGACCGAGGTGTTTGAGATCATGTACAGCGGCAAAAGCCGTCACCATGGCATCGAGAAACGTTTCGGGAATCGGCTCGCCCGCATAAGTGACGGCCGCTGTATCGATATGCATGCCTACATTGCGAACCAGCAGCAGGCTGCGGCCGGGCAGTGTCAGCGGGCTACCATCCGGGGCGGTGTAGTGGCGATCAGGATTGAGGCGCCGCACGACGGACTGGTCGCCCTTGTCGAGCTTGGCCTCCAAGGTGCCTTTCATCAGACCAAGCCAATTGCGATAAACGCCCACTTTGTCGGCGGCATCTACCGCCGCTACCGAGTCTTCACAGTCCTGAATGGTGCTGATGGCGGATTCCAGAATCACATCTTTAAGCTGGGCCGGATGTTGACGGCCTAGCGGATGTTCGGGATCAAATTCCAGGAGAATATGCAGATTGTTGTTCTTTAGCACTAAAGCACTCATCCGCCCGTCAGCCGTAGCGGTATAGCCGACGAATTGCTCCGGCTTGGCCAATGCCGTGACACTGCCGTCCGTCAGTTGCATCTGGAGTTGCTTGGTACTACCCGCATCGACTAGGGTGTAAGCTGTAACTGCGCTATGTTGGCCTTGCGCCAGTGGCGCTATGGCATCGAGACGGGCGGCGACATCGGCGATCACTGCTGCCGCACGGCGTGGATTTAATCCACTGCGACCGGGTTCCTGACCGTCGGTGCGGGGAATCGCATCAGTGCCATAGAGCGCATCATACAGGCTGCCCCAACGGGCATTGGCGGCATTCAGGGCGTAACGGGCATTATCCACCGGCACCACAAGCTGTGGGCCGGCAATGGTGGCGATTTCCGGATCGACATTTTGGGTATCGATCTGGAAATCTTCGCCTTCCGGTACCAGGTAGCCAATTTCGTGAAGAAAATCGCTATACGCCTGTGGGTCAATAGTTTGACCCTTATGTTGCTGGTACCAATGATCAAAGTGTTGTTGTAATGTGTCGCGTTTGCGCAATAATTCGCGATTTTTTGGCCCCAGATCACCGACAATATCGCTTAAGCTTTGCCAAAACGCTTCATGATCCAAGCCGGTGCCAGGAGCGACCTCATCGCGAATCAGGGTGTACAGGGCGGGATTGATACTCAGTTGACCGATGGCAATAGGAGTGCTCATTATCTCTCCAGTATGGGTTGCAAGGGCTAGCATAGACAAGCGAAAATACTACCATATTGAGGTTGTTTAAAGGTCGATCTCATGGTCATCGTTGTGGTGATGGCATACCCCAGCGGCTGGCAATCTGTTACTCTTTGCATTCCATTCTATAAACAACCGCATGGTCAATGAGGCGAACCCGAGTCAAGCTTTGCGGCATTACCCGTGCCGAAGACGGTGTAGCGGCGGCCGCTGCTGGTGTTGACGCCATTGGTTTGGTGTTTTATCCACCTAGCGCTCGCTTTGTCACTACGGATCAAGCCGCTGAAATCCTGGCAGCCTTGCCGCCACTGGTGACGACCGTGGGTTTATTTGTAGGCGCTGACCCACAGCAGGTGAGGGCGGTTTTGGCCGCGCTGCCCTTGGATATATTGCAATTTCATGGCTCTGAATCTGCCGCTTACTGTGAATCATTTGGCCGACCTTATATCAAAGCGGTGGCTATGGCCGACACGGATGATGTGCTGGCCTACAGCCGTCAGCACCCGGCGGCCCGGGCTTTATTGCTGGACAGCCATGGGGGTGGGCGGATCGGTGGTACGGGTGAGCGTTTTGACTGGCAGCGGATTCCGCCCCAGTTGGATAAGCCCGTGATTCTGGCCGGGGGGCTGAATCCCGATAATGTAACTGCCGCCATCCGCCAGGTTCGTCCTTATGCCGTCGATGTGAGCAGCGGTGTGGAAGTTACCAAGGGGATCAAGGATAATAGACGGGTTAATGCTTTTATGTGCAGTGTGACAGGACTTCATAATGACGCGACCAATGCCTGATGGCTTGACCAGTGGCGATAACCTCGATTTTAATCAGTTTCCGGATTTGCGTGGCCATTTCGGGCCTTACGGCGGGCAGTTTGTTGCCGAAACCCTGATGGTGGCCATCCAGGAGCTGACAGCTGCTTACGAACGTTATCGCGATGACCCCGAATTTCAAGCTGAATTCCAACATGATCTGACTCATTTTGTCGGTCGACCCTCACCGCTCTACCATGCTGAGCGTTGGAGTCGCAAGCTCGGCGGTGCCCAGATTTATCTTAAACGTGAAGATCTCAACCACACTGGGGCCCATAAGATCAACAACACGGTGGGCCAGGCCTTACTGGCCAAGCGTATGGGCAAGCCGCGGATCATCGCCGAAACCGGAGCCGGTCAGCACGGTGTAGCGACCGCTACCATAGCCGCTCGACTGGGGCTGGAGTGTGTGGTGTATATGGGTGCTGAAGATGTTAGACGCCAATCACCCAATGTTTACCGCATGAAACTCCTCGGCGCGACGGTCGTGCCGGTGGAGTCGGGTTCCAAAACCCTGAAAGACGCCCTCAACGAGGCTCTGCGTGATTGGGTTGCCAATGTCGATGATACATTTTATATCATCGGCACGGTGGCCGGTCCCCACCCCTATCCCATGATGGTGCGTGATTTTAACGCTGTTATTGGTCAAGAGACCCGCGAGCAGGCATTGGCTGTGTTCGGACGTCTGCCTGATGCCCTGGTGGCTTGTGTGGGCGGTGGCTCGAATGCCATGGGGATGTTTCATCCTTTCCTTAATGACCCTGAAGTGGCACTGTATGGGGTCGAGGCCGGTGGTGACGGGATTCATACCGGTCGCCATGCGGCACCGCTTTCGGCTGGGCGTCCTGGCGTATTGCATGGCAACCGCACCTATCTGATGGAAACCGACGATGGGCAAATTATCGAGACCCATTCCATATCCGCCGGTTTGGATTATCCCGGTGTGGGTCCGGAGCACGCTTGGCTGAAAGATTGCGGTCGTGCCTTTTATGTCAGTGCGACGGATGACGAAACTCTGGCAGCTTTTCACGAACTCACCCGTACTGAAGGTATTATTCCGGCGCTGGAAACCGCTCATGCCTTGGCTTATGCCGCTAAACTGGCAGTGACCATGCGGTCGGAGCAAAATATCGTGGTTAATCTCTCCGGGCGGGGTGACAAGGATATCAACACGGTAGCGATCCGCGAAGGCATCACACTATGAATCGGATGGATCGGCGCTTCAAGACGCTGAAAGAGCAACATCGCAAAGCCTTAATTCCCTTCGTGACGGCGGGATTCCCCCATCCTGAGATAACCGTACCCCTGATGCATCAGATGGTGGCCGCTGGAGCTGATGTGATTGAGCTGGGCGTGCCTTTTTCTGATCCGATAGCCGATGGTCCCGCGATCCAAAAAGCTGGTGAGCAGGCGTTAGCGCAGGGTATGGATCTTGGCCGGGTATTGGCACAAGTCGCCGAATTTCGCCGTGATGATGCCAGTACTCCGCTGGTATTAATGGGCTATATGAATCCTCTGGAAGCGATGGGCCATGGGCGGTTTGCCCAGCGGGCTCAGCAGGCTGGAGTCGATGGGGTGTTGACCGTGGATGTGCCTCTGGAAGAGGCGCGGGAACTGGTTCCAACCCTGCGACACCATGGTTTGCACTCTATTTTCTTGCTAGCCCCCACCAGTAACAGTGAACGTATCCGTCGTACTGCCGAAGTCGCCAGCGGCTACGTTTACTATGTTTCGCTTAAAGGGGTGACCGGTTCAGCTGCACTCAATGCTCAAGAGGTTGCTGAGCGGGTGGCGTTGATTAAGCGCCAGATCTCTATCCCGGTCGGGGTGGGGTTTGGCATCCGTGATGCGAGATCTGCGGCGGCCATCGGGGCTTGTGCCGATGCAGTCATCGTCGGTAGCGCTCTGATCGAGTGCCTGGCCGCACATCAGGCGGATCCGATGCAGATGTTGAATCACGTCGCTGAGCTGCTCGGCAGTATGCGCCAGGCGCTCGATAAGCAGCCCGTTATGATTAAGGAGTAATACAATGAGTTGGTTCGGCAAACTGGTTCCTTCGCGGATTCGCACCGAAGCGGCCAGCAAACGCCAGATTCCCGAGGGAGTTTGGAGTAAATGCAGCGATTGTGCCTCGATTTTGTATCGGACTGAGTTGGAGCGTAATCTCAATGTCTGTCCCAAGTGCGGGCATCACATGGCAATCTCGGCTCGGCGGCGGCTACAAGCACTGCTGGATCCCGAGCCGAGAATTGAATTAGCGGCAGATATTGAGCCAGTTGATTTCCTGAAATTTAAAGACAGTAAAAAATATAAAGATCGCTTGGTACAGGCGCAAAAGGCCAGTGGCGAAAAAGACGCCCTGGTGGTGTTGCAAGGTCAGCTTAAAGGGTTGCCGGTTGTGGCGGCCGCTTTTGAATTTACCTTTATGGGGGGATCTATGGGTTCGGTGGTCGGTGAGCGCTTTGCTTTTGGTGCGCAAACGGCCTTGCAGGAGGGTTCACCATTGGTTTGCTTTACCGCCAGCGGTGGTGCGCGGATGCAGGAAACCTTAGTGTCACTGTTGCAGATGGCGAAAACCAGTGCAGCCATCGCTCAATTGCGCAATGCGGGTTTGCCGTTTATCTCCATCCTGACTCACCCCACTACCGGGGGGGTATCCGCCAGTTTAGCCATGCTGGGTGATGTTAATATTGCTGAACCGCGTGCCTTAATCGGTTTTGCCGGGCCGCGAGTGATTGAGCAAACCGTCAGGGAAAAGTTACCCGAAGGGTTTCAGCGCAGTGAATTTTTACTCGAACACGGTACGGTTGATATGATTGTAGATCGTCGCCAAATGCGTGATCGCTTAGCTTCACTACTGGCGCTATTGTGTCGGCAGCCATCGCCCTGAGCGCCTTGTCGGCACCGATCCCTGGCATTGCCGGGCCGCCAACGGCTCGTTATAACACCCTTGCGGAGTGGTTGGCTTGGCAGCAGCGACTCCATCCCCATGCGGTGGAACTGGGTTTGGAACGGGTCGCGGTCATGGTGCAGCGTTTAAGATTACAGCGCCCGGCGGATACGGTCATCACGGTTGGCGGCACCAATGGCAAAGGCTCTACGGTAATGTTTCTGGAGTCTATATTACGGGCAGCAGGCCATCGGGTGGGCAGCTATTTATCGCCCCATCTCTTGCGTTACAATGAGCGCCTGCGCATTGCGGGTCAAGAACTCAGCGATGCCGAGTGGTGCCGTGCTTTTGCTGAGGTTGATGCCGCTCGGGCGGATCTGTCATTGACTTACTTTGAGTTTGGTACCCTGGCGGCACTATGGTTGATGCAGCGTCACCGCATTGAGGTGGCACTGCTGGAAGTAGGATTGGGCGGGCGCTTAGATGCCACTAACGCCATCGACAGCGATTGTGCGGTGGTGACCACGATTGCTTTGGATCACTGCGCTTGGCTCGGATTTGATCGCGACAGTATTGGCTATGAAAAAGCCGGTATTTTCCGCTCGGAGCGTCCGGCGATCTGTGCTGATCCGGATCCGCCCGCCCGGCTGTTGCAGCATGCCGCTGAGCGGGGTACGCGGCTGTATTGCTACGGTCAGGATTACCACTATGTCTGCCAAGGCAAAGACTGGAATTGGCAGGGTGTGCGGCGTAGCTATAACCGCTTGCCGCTGCCGAGTTTGGCGGGGGCGCACCAATTAGCCAATGCCGCCGCCGCGCTGATGGCGTTGGAAACTTTGCCGCTATCGGTGTCGCAAACCGCTATTCGCCAGGGGCTGACTCAGGCGGTTTTGCCAGGACGTTTGCAGCGGCGTTATGCGGGGTCGGTGGAGTGGATTTATGATGTCGCCCATAATCCCCAGGCAGCCGGTGCGCTAGCCGCCGCACTGGGCTCATCGGCGGGGCAGACTCATCTGGTATTGGCGTTGCTGGCGGACAAAGACAGCGCAGCGGTCGTACAGGCTTTGGCCGTGTTACAACCGATCTGGTATTTGGCGGGAATACGCGGAGAACGGGGGCAATCTGGCGAACAGCTTGCTCAGCAAGGGGTCAAAGCAGGCATAACGGCGGTGACCCGGTCGTTTTCTGATGTGGTCGCAGCGTGTTCTGCCGCTGCTCAGGCCGCGTGTCCAGGGGATCGTGTCGTCGTTTGTGGGTCGTTTCATACTGTGGCCAGTGTCTGGCACAATGGTTCTGTATAAAGGGGGATCGTGTGGACAAACAGTTGCAGCAGCGATTACTAGGCGCCGCCGTTATTGTTGCCGTGGTCGTGATTTTCGTTCCGGAGCTGGTGAAAACACCCCAAGATCGGCTGCCTGAGCCGATCACTCCGGAAGGTATTAGCCCTCGTGCCGAGCCCATAATTCAGCGCCAGGGAGATGAGCTGATTATTGGTATGCCTCGCCCCTTGGAGGAGGTTATTCCCACAGTGCCGGATGCCATAGAAGACGATGAGTCCGTGGTGTTTATCGAAGAGCCGCCGATGCCACTTATTGAAGTGCCTGCTGAAACGACATCGTCAGCACCTGAGTCTGTGGTTGGGTCAGCACCGGCAGTCCCTGCTGATCCTACCCCGTCGCTGGTCGAAGTTCCGCCGCCTGCGGAGCTACCGCCTCCGGTGCCTCCCGAACCACCAGCGCCGCCAGTACGGCGGGAACC
>SKOM01000276.1 GCA_007120095.1 Candidatus Competibacteraceae bacterium
AGCGGTGCGCGACCGTCAAACATCTCTGAAGCGTTATGGGCGTAGTTGACAATGTCGTTCTGAAGGAGGGCCAGCTCGGCCTCGCCACCTTCGATCAACCGCACATTGACCACACTGGCACCGGTCGATTCGGCGGTTACGGTTAGATCGGCAATCCGCTCTGACCAGGCTTGAGCCATCGCTCCGCCGACCGGGAAATACACCCCGGCGACGCCACCTGTCGCCAGCGATATGGCTTGCGAGGAACCGGTTTGGGATAACGCTGAGTTGGTAGACGCCAGTGTCAGACCCAGCATCAGCAGGCTTGCCGTGATGAACAACCTGGATTTCTTCATCGTGATATCCTCTTTAAGAGTTCAACATGAAGATAGTAAAAGTATTTCACTGTGTTTGTCAATCTGACATTGAGTCATTTTGCTACGCTGCTTACAATGGCCATACCAGCGCAATCATCGGTACGCCGACCAGGATGATCAATATCTCCAGCGGTAATCCCATACGCCAGTAATCCCCAAAGCGATAACCACCCGGCCCCATGACCAGGGTGTTGGACTGGTGGCCTATGGGGGTTAAAAAGGCACAGGACGCTGCAACAGCCACTCCCATCAAAAAGGCATCGGGATTGACCCCAAGCTGTTGGGCGATGCCGACGGCAATGGGTGCCATCACCAGTGCTGTAGCCGCATTATTGATAATATCGGTTAATGCCATCGTCAGAATCATGACCAGCGCCAAGATAGCCAGAGCGGGTAAGCTTTCTATCGGCCACAGAAGGGCAGATACAATAACTTCGGTGGTACCCGTGTCCTGTAATGCTTGTCCGACCGAGATCATCGCACCGAGTAGGACAATCACCGGCCAATTAATATCACGATATAAATCTCTTAGTGGCAACACTTTGAACAGCAAGAAACCAAGAATGGCTCCGATAAACGCGATCGCTGTTGGTAGCCAACCCAGCGCACTGAACAGCAGTGCAATCCCGAAAATAGCCAGTGCACGACCGGCTCGGCGGGTTTGATCCAAATTGAGTTCACGCTCGGCTAAGGGAGCCAAATTGAGATTTTGCAGATGGTCGTGCAGACTGTCGGCATCGCCCTGCAGCAGCAACACATCGCCGGCTTGGAAAAATTGCTCGCGCAGGCGGGTGCGAATTGATTCGCCCTGGCGGGCAATAGCAATCAGGCTGAGCGAATGGCAACTGCTACGGCGCAGAAAACCGGTATTGCGTTGCTCTAAGGGGGAGCCAGGGATCACCGCTGCCTCGATCAGGCGCAAATCTTCAACCTTGACCTCTTTGAGTTTGGCGGCACGACTGGCGACCAGTTCTAACTTGTATTCGTCAATCAGGTTCTTGAGTACAGTTGGATCCGCTTTAACGATGAGCAGATCATCAATATTAATCCGTCGCCAGGGGGCTGGATGCATATAGCGATCTTTGCCGCGGATGACGCCTACCGGAGTGACTTCATCGCGTGTCAAGCGCTCGATTTCGCGCAGCGGCTTGCCGATGAGTTTGCAGTGTTCCGGAGCACGGACTTCCATAATATAATCGCCAATCTCGAATCGTTTGTTGTTGTTGTTTTTCTGGGACTTTCTCAAAGGGATCAGCCGCCAGCCCAGCAAGGCGATATACGCAATACCCACCAAGGCGACTACCCCACCAACCGGCGTGAAATCGAACATGCCAAACGGTTCACCGAGCAGATCGGCCCGATAAGTTGCGATAATCACATTCGGGGGCGTGCCGATCATCGTCAGCATGCCTCCCAGAAGGGAGCCGAACGCCAACGGCATCAGCAGCAAAGCCGGTGAGCGTTTGCGGTAAATCGCAGTGGTCATGGCTACAGGCAGCAGCAGTGCTAAGGCACCGACATTGTTCATGAATGCTGAGGCCAGGGCGACTGTGCCAGTCAGTACGGCGATGTGGGTGACGGTGTGTTCAGTGTAGGCTGTGAGCCGAGTGGAAATCAGATCGACAATACCCGAATGGCGCAGCGCTCGACTGATGATGAGCACGGCTGCTACAGTAACCACCGCCGGATGGCCAAAGCCGCTTAAGGCGACATCGCCGGGTACCAGCCCTGCTGCAACCACACAAAACAACGCAAACAGCGCCACAACATCATGTCGCCAGCGCCCCCATGCAAACAGCATTAGGACGATGAACAACAACACAATGAGAAACACTTGTTGACCAGTCATGGTACCGTTACTCTCCATCCTCGTCCTATTTAGGGGCGGTCTGCATAAACGAACACTGTACTGATGCGCCCATATTATGAGTTTTATTGATCGAATTCACGAGTGTAATCATTGCGACCCCGCCGGTTTTCGCCCATGGCGTATTGCAGGGCAGCGCGTAGGGTTGATTCGCGATGACCTCGCCACACAATTACGCCAGTGGCCTCAGGTCTTTAATGTGACCGACACAGCCGTCACCTTGGCTCCCCCCTGGGATGCGTCAACCACGCCCGAGGCCGTTCGTACCGAGGCGGTGGCTGAGGTTATTGCCGCCCTGCGGGCGGCTGGTCAGCTCGGTGCTTACTGGTGGGGTGAGCGTTACGTTGTCAACCACTGTTTTACCGACCCTCCATTGTTACAGGTCGAGCGGGCCGCCGTGCAACAGTTTGGCATCAGTGGCTACGGCGTGCATATTAACGGCTATGTGCGTCAGGGCAATCATTTATTTTTGTGGATTGCACGTCGCTCGCCGAGCAAACCCAACGCGGCCGGTAAATTAGATCAAATGGTGGCCGGTGGCCAGCCAGCCGGCATTGGGTTATTAGATAATGTGGTCAAAGAATGTGCTGAAGAGGCGGCGGTGCCTGAGGCGTTGGCGCGTCGCGCACGACCGGCAGGAGCCGTCACCTATTGCTTACAGACCAGAGCCGGTCTGCGTCCGGATGTGATTTACTGTTTTGATCTGGAATTGCCGCCGGATTTTACGCCAGTGAATACCGATAACGAAGTTGAAGCGTTCTATCTATGGCCGGTGGAACAGGTGCTGGAGATCGTGCGTGATACGCGCGATTTCAAATTTAACTGTGCGCTAGTGCTGATTGATTTTTTCATTCGCCACGGTTACATCGATCCGACTGAGCCTGATTATCTGTCACTATTGAGTGGCTTGCGTCAGCGCGATGCGCAGCTTGCCCGCTTTCCTGAATAGAGTTGTGCTACATTTTAGTCATCACTAATTGAAAAAGGAGCTTGTGTTGTGAGTCAACCACAGCGTATTGCGTTCATCGGACTGGGTGTCATGGGGTTTCCCATGGCGGGGCATTTAGCCCAGGCAGGGCATAGCGTTCAAGTCTATAACCGCAGCCCTGACAAGGCCGCCCGTTGGACGACAAGCTATCCGGGAACAGACTGTAACACTCCGCGCGAGGCTGCATCCGGATGTGAACTGATTGCTTTGTGCGTCGGTAATGATGAGGATATTCGCGCTGTTATGTATGGCGATGACGGTATTTTGGCCGGTGCGGATGCCGGTGCGATGATTGTCGATCACACCACCGCATCGGCTGCGGTGGCTCGGGAAATGGATGCGGCCTGTCGTCAACGGGGGTTGCGCTTTCTCGATGCCCCGGTTTCTGGGGGGCAAGCGGGGGCGGAAAATGGCACCCTGACGATTATGGTGGGCGGCGAACCGGAGACCTTTGCCCAAGCCCAGCCGCTGCTTGAGCACTATGCCCGAGCCGTGACTTTAATGGGGCCTGTCGGTAGTGGCCAGCTTACTAAAATGGTCAATCAAATCGCCATTGCCGGTTTGCTCCAAGGGCTCTCCGAGGCATTGGCCTTTAGCGAACACGCCGGTTTGGATTCCGCGCAGGTGCTGGATGTGATTTCCAAGGGTGCTGCCCAATCATGGCAAATGGAAAATCGCGGCACCACCATGATTAATAACCAATTCGATTTTGGCTTTGCCATTGAATGGATGCGTAAAGATCTCAGTATCTGTCTTGACGAAGCCCGGCGCAATGGTGCACGCTTGCCCGTCACTGCATTGGTTGATCAATTCTACGCCCAGATCGTAGCCCGAGGCGGCAAACGGCAAGACACCTCCAGCCTGATTCAGTTGTTAAAGGATTAATATCGTGACTCATGCGATGAATTGGCCGATTCATCCGAGGCCGCTGCGCTTTCCTCAGCGACCCATTCCGCGCTGACGGTTGATGCACGGGGAACCACTGGTACATACGCGCCTTGCTCTTCCATAGGTGTGGCTGCGCTGCGAGTCATCCGATAGAGTGCAAACAGGCCAATGCCGCCGTGGATGATCGCCAGCCACCAGAAAAAACCGACCGCTCCGAACTGGGTCATCAGCAGTGCGACGGTGATTGGTCCTAAACTGGAGCCACAGCCAAAAGTCAGCATTAGTCGCCCGCTGGCGGCAACCATCTGCTCGGTAGGGAGTTTGTCATTGGTATGGGCAATACATAGCGCATACATGGGTAAATGCACCCCACCGAACAGCGCCACTAACACAAACAAAGCGATACTCGGGGTTTCCACAAAAGGTATGGCGGCGGCAGCGCATAACATGGCGAGGAAGGTGACGAGAGTGATCACCTTGCGCCGGTCGAATACATCGGAAAAATACCCGACGGGCCATTGCAGCAACATTCCCCCAAAAATCGCCGCCATCATAAAATAGGCCACCTGCTGAATGGGCAGGCCGATGCTGCTGGCAAATACCGCGCCCATGCCCAGCAGTGTGCCATTGGCGATACCGGTGCCAAACGCACCGATGATACCGAGTGGTGAATCTTGATACAGATCGCGGATTCTTATTGGCGGGGTTTGGGCAATGGCTGGCGCGGCAACAACCGTTAATGAAATGGGCACCAGTGCCAGCGACACCAGCACGGAGATCAGAATAAACAACTCTGGCTGTTGAGGGTGGGCGAGGTTAAGCAATAGTTGACCCAACATCATGCAACTCAAGCTGACGATCATGTACAGCGATAACATTTTACCGCGAGTCTGATTAGTGGAGCGTTCGTTCAACCAGCTTTCGACCACCACAAACAGGCCGGCATAGCTGAACCCCGTGACTAATCGCATGCCCATCCACAATGTTGGGTCGACAAAAACGGTGTGCAGTAGCACTGAAGAGGAAGCCAGCGAGGCAAGTGCTGCAAACACCCGGATATGGCCAACGTTGTTGACCAAGCGTGGGACAAAAATGGAGCCGACCAGAAAACCCACGTAATAGCCCGTCATCACCAGACCGGTGGTTGCCGTGGCAAAGCCTTCCAGTGAGGCGCGTACCCCGAGTAGCGTACCTTGTAAGCCATTGCCCAGCATGATTAATGCTAAGCCGACAAACAGCACCCAGGTGGAACGCATGGCAACGAACATGAATGCTCCGGGATAAGGTCAGACGTGCGAGGGGAAATGAATTGAGCAGCGCGGGATTGTAACCACTAGACGATGAACCGGCAATCACTATCGTGCTATCATCGGCGCACACCAAAAAAGCGAGGAGATATCACCATGGCCGAGCAGCCTGACAAATTGAGTCCCTTTGAGTTTCCTCAACTCAAAAAGGAAGATGCCGAACGCATGGCCGAGCGTTTTAAAGAGATTGCCGAGCGCAGTCAAAAAGTCATGCAGGAGATGGCGCAACGCCATCTTGATGGTCATCACCCGTCCGTGCCTGATCCAAGCGTTGTGGGCAAATCGTTTATGGCTTTGACCGAGCGTATGCTGAGCGATCCCGGTCAGTTACTGCAGGCGCAGGCGGATTATTATCAGCAGATGATGAACCTGTGGCAAAACACTGCGCAGCGCTTACAAGGTGGAGCGGCGAGCCCTATGGCCGAGTCTGCGCCGAGCGATAAACGGTTCAAGGATGACCAGTGGCAGGATAATCCCTATTTCGATTTCCTTAAACAGTCCTATCTCTTGTCTGTCAACAGCGTGATGTCTTGTGTGCAAAAAGCCAAGGAACAAATGGATCCTAAGACAGCCGCCAAGGTGGATTTTTATATCCGCCAATATTTGGACGCCATGGCTCCAACCAATTTTCCACATACCAATCCGCAGGTTGTCAGAGCCTCGCTGGAAACTGGCGGGGAGAATCTGCTCAAAGGTCTGGAGCAGATGCTGGAGGATATGGCCCGGGGTCGGGGCGAATTGCGTATCCGCATGACCGATCTGGATGCCTTTAAACTGGGCGAAAATATCGCCGCTACTCCCGGTAAAGTGGTTTTCCAGACGGAGCTGATGCAGTTGCTCCAATACACGCCCACCACGGAGCAGGTTTATCAACGTCCTTTGCTGGTCGTGCCGCCATGGATCAACAAGTATTACATCATGGATCTCTCACCCAAGAACTCGTTTATCAAGTGGGCAGTCGATCAGGGTTTTACCGTGTTTGTGATCTCGTGGATTAATCCTGATGAGTCTTTGGCAGATCGCAACTTCGAGGATTATCTCAAAGAGGGAACCCTGAAGGCCATTGACGCTGTTGAGCAGGCGACCGGCGAGTCGGAAATTAATATGCTCGGTTATTGCATCGGTGGGACTCTGCTGATGTCCACCTTGGGCTATCTGGCTGCTGTCGGTCAAGATCATCGAGTTAAAAGTGCGACGTTTTTCACCACCTTGGTTGATTTCAGTGATATCGGTGAACTGTCGGTATTTGTTGATGAAGAACAGATCTCGATGATGGAGAAACAGATGGAAAAGCGCGGCTATCTGGAAGGCAGCCAGATGGCCACAGTGTTTAATATGTTGCGTGCCAATGACTTGATCTGGTCATTCTATGTCAACAACTATCTGCTCGGTAAGGAACCGATGCCCTTTGATCTGTTGTACTGGAACTCCGACTCCACTCGGATGCCGCAAAAAATGCACAGTTTCTACCTGCGCAATATGTATTTGCACAATCGGCTTAAAGATCCCGGTGGCATTACCCTTCTGGGAGAGCCGATTGATCTTTCCAAGGTGCGTACGCCACAGTACTATCTGTGTGCCAAGGAAGATCACATCGCACCTTGGACCGGAACTTATCGCGGGGTCAATCTAACCAGTGGTGAAGTCCGGTTTGTATTGGGTGGTTCGGGGCATATCGCCGGGGTGATCAATCCGCCGGCACGGAATAAATACGGTTATTGGATGAATGCAGCCTTACCCGACGACCCGCAAGCCTGGCTGGACGATGCTGACTATCAGGCCGGTTCATGGTGGCCGAATTGGCTAGACTGGATTCAGAACTATGCGGGCGATAAAGTGCCGGCACGTCAACCGGGTGATGGATCACTCCAGCCGATTGAAGACGCTCCTGGTAGCTATGTTAAAGTGCGCATCGATAGCCATTAAATCAGGTTCCAGATTATCCAGTTCAGCGTGATTCTGGGTCAACACCCTGCTTCGCGGCAGGGTGTTGACAATGGTGTGTGGAAAAAAGATAATGATTAGCTGGATTATGGAGGGGTACCCAAGCGGCCAACGGGGGCAGACTGTAAATCTGTTGCGAGAGCTTCGTAGGTTCGAATCCTACCCCCTCCACCACCGTGTTTAGTGTAGGTGGTGCAGCGGCGGGTGTAGTTCAATGGTAGAACCTCAGCCTTCCAAGCTGATGGTGTGGGTTCGATTCCCATCACCCGCTCCATTGAGCCGCTTAAAGAGTTTTGAGTTTGCCCACATAGCTCAGGCGGTAGAGCACTTTCTTGGTAAGGAAGAGGTCACTGGTTCGAATCCAGTTGTGGGCACCATCAATTGCATGTTTTTTTAAGTAGCTACTGTATCGGACATCCGGGCGCAAGGGGTATTGTAAACAATGTCGAAGGCAAAATTCGAGCGGACGAAGCCGCATGTGAATGTCGGCACGATTGGACATGTGGATCACGGCAAGACGACGCTGACGGCGGCGCTAACCAAGGTCTGTGCGGAGGCCCGCGG
>SKOM01000238.1 GCA_007120095.1 Candidatus Competibacteraceae bacterium
CTATTGATTATCAAAAAAATGTTTATCCCGTCAAGCCCCGCCCTGTCTTCCAGCCCCCAGATTGATATCCTGACCGGCGGCATTCGCTCGGCATTGTTTGCAGTAGCCCGCCTGTGAGAGAATCGGTTCCGCCTGATTGCGGACGATTTCCATGTCACAACCCACAGTATTAGTCATTGGTGCTACCGGCGCTCAGGGCGGCAGTGTGGCCCGTCATTTGTTGCACCAGCGGCACTTCAAGGTGCGGGCGTTGACCCGCGACCCCAGTTCACGTCGCGCTCAAGCTATGCGTCAGGCCGGAGTAGAAGTGGTCTACGGGGATCTGGACGATATCGACAGCTTGCGCACGGCTCTGATTGACTGCCAGGCAGTATTCGGCGTCACCAATTACTGGGAACATTACGAGCTGGAATACGCCCAGGGCCGTCAGCTCGTCGAGGCGATTATCACTTCGCGGGTCCGGCATATTATTTTCAGTACCCAGCCACCAGCAAGCCGCATCAGCCACCGAACCCTGGCCGTGCCGCAATATGACCTCAAAGCCCACCTGGAAAGCTATGTCCGCGATACGGCTTTGCCAGCCAGTTTTGTGCATATCGCCTTTTATTACGATAATTTTTTGCACCAATTCCTGCCTCAACGCCAGGCCGATGGCGGCTATTGTATTAATCTGCCTCAGGCCGAGGTGCCCCTAGCCGCCGTAGCGGCCGCTGATATCGGCGGGATTATCGCAGCGATGTTTGCCGATCCGGAGACGTTTATCGGTCAAACCGTCAGTATTGTTGGTGATGACCAGCCACTGGCGGATTATGCTCAGGTCATGAGCGAAGTGGCTGAAGTGTCGATCCGCTACCAGCCGCTGCATTACACGGAATTTGCCCAACTCGCCATACCGGGTGCCAGAGATTGGGCGGCACAGTTTGAATTTAATCGCCGCTACATTCCCGAAAACAAAGCGGATATGTGCCGATGCCGGAAAATCTATCCTGCGTTGCGCTCGTTTGCAGCATGGTTACCGCTACAGGCGGCAACATTCCGGGCGCGGTTGCTGCAGTAGTGGCCAAGCACAGCTACGACCTGCTACGATTCGGTTTTGAAAAATAGATCCTAGCTACCGTGATGATGCGCCATGTCTAAAGATCACTCTGAAACACACTTATCTCGCCGTGGTTTCCTTTATTTTTCAGCTTCTTGTTTTGCACTAGCCGGTTTGGGTGCGCCCGCGTTGGCTGAGGCACGCCCCGCGCTGAACTACAAGGTGAATGCTTACATCCAGTCGTTACGACGCACGGGCCGGATTCCACGCGATGAACGCACCGCGTGGTCAGTATATGATCTCACTACCGGCACCAAATTAATTGCTATCAACGAAGAGCGCCCCTTGCAAGCCGCAAGCATGCTTAAACCCTTTGTCGCTCAAGCCTATTTTTACCGACATGTGGCGGATCACCAAGGATTCCCCTATACCAACGGCATCCGACAGCGAATGACCGCAATGATCCGCGACAGCAGCAATAGTGAAACCAATTATCTTATTACCCGCGCCGGGGGGTCGCCCGGTGGGTTACAGCGTCTGCTGCAACAACGCGCCGGTGGGGTTTTCCAGCAAACCCGAATTGTTGAATACATTCCCCAAGGAGGACGCACCTACCGTAACCAGGCCTCAGCACGCGATTACAGCCGCTATTTATTCGCCACCTGGAATGAGCGCATGCCAATGTGCAAAGAAGTTTTGCATTATATGGGATTACCCAATGGGGATCGTATTGTGCAGGGCGCAACAGGCATCCCCTCAGACACCAAGCTGTATCATAAAACCGGCTCTACGGCGCGGTTGTGTGGTGATATGGGCATTGTGATCGCCCGTGGCCGCGATGGCCGTTCCTATCCCTATACCTTCATCGGGATTATTGAAAAAAGCCAACGCACTAACCATTACACCTCCTGGATTCGGGATCGGGGCAATGTGCTGCGTGAAGTCTCCAGTCTCGTCTATGCCTTTATGAAACAACGGCATAATTTGGTATAACCCTCAACGTATCACTACGGGGTTGATATGATCGACCACAACACCGATCTGCTGCTGATCATCGATGTGCAAAATGATTTCTGCCCTGAAGGCGCATTGGCCGTACCGGACGGTGATCAAGTCGTGCCGGTGATTAATCGCCTGCAGTCGCGATTTACCCATCGGGTACTCACTCAAGACTGGCATCCTGTGGGTCATTCCTCGTTTGCCAGCGCCCATCCCGGCACCCAGCCTTTCCAAACCATCGAGGCCGATTACGGAACGCAGGTGCTGTGGCCGGATCATTGTGTGCAAGGTACCCCCGGTGCGGCCTTGCACAGCAGTTTAGCGACTACGGGCGCTGAGCTGATTATCCGTAAGGGGTTTCGCAAAACGCTCGATTCTTACTCGGCGTTCTTTGAGAATGATCAAACCACCCCAACCGGTTTAACCGGCTATCTGCGCGAGCGCGGTTTTAAGCGCGTGTACTTGTGCGGTCTGGCTACAGATTATTGCGTCGCATGGTCGGCTCTCGATGCCCGCAAACAAGGCTTTGCCGCCATCGTTATCGAGGATGCCTGTCGCGCCATTGATCTTGATCATTCACTGGCTCAAGCTAAGCAACAGTTTGCTGCGACCGGTGTCGAGCTGCTCAGCAGCGACCAACTGGGCGTTTAAGCCTGTGTCCATCCTCCAAGCCCGTATCCGTCATATGATCGAGCGGTTGATCGCTTTCGATACAGTATCACGTCGTTCTAATCTGGCTTTAATCGACTATGTGCGGGATTATTTATCCGAGCATGGCATAGACACCACCCTGGTGCCGAGTGATGATGGCCGTAAGGCCAATCTCTACGCCAGCATCGGCCCGGCGGTTGCCGGCGGTGTGGTGCTGTCCGGACACACCGATGTGGTACCGATTGACGGCCAGCCCTGGCACAGTGATCCTTTCCAGGTAATCGAACGCGACGGTCGGCTGTACGGGCGCGGCAGTTGCGATATGAAAGGCTTCCTCGGCGTGGTGTTGGCGCTGGTACCTGAGATGAGCGCGCTGCGCAAACCCATTCACTTGGCTTTGAGCTATGACGAGGAAGTGGGCTGCCAGGGGGCGCCGCGATTGATCCAGGCTATGGTTGAGCACTTGCCCCAACCTGCGGCAGTGATTGTCGGCGAACCGACCAATATGCAGCCGATTACGGCGCATAAAGGCATTACCTGCCTACGCACCACAGTCATCGGCCATGAGGCGCACTCCAGCCAGACCCATCGCGGTGCCAGTGCCGTGATGAGTGCAGCGCGGTTAATTACCTGGTTGGATGACCTGGCCCGACAACGCGCCGCACAGGGACCTTTTGTCTCCGGGTTGGAACCGGCTTACACCACCGTGCATGTCGGTGTGGTCAATGGCGGCACTGCAGTGAATATCATGGCGCGGCACTGCGTGTTTGACTGGGACATCCGCCATGTACCGGGCGATGAACCTGAAGCGATTATTGAACACTTCCAGCGCTATAGCCGGGAACACATCGAGCCTGGTTTGCAGGCCATGGCTCCAAACGCCGGGGTGAGTACCGAGGTGGTGGTGCAAGCACCGGCGTTGGCCGAAACGGCGGACAACGCCGCCATTGAGCTGGTACGCAGTTTAACCGGCAGCAATATGACCTACAAAGCAGCATTTGCCGCTGAAGGCGGGTTATTTCAGCGAGCCGGCCTGCCCACCGTGCTCTGTGGCCCCGGCTCGGTTGACCAGGCTCATCAAGCCGATGAGTTCGTCAGTCTGGAACAGATCGAACGCTGCACCCGGTTCATTCAGCGGCTTATTCAACGGTTGTCATAGTGCCATCGACTGAGCGGCACTGTGGGAGCGGGAAATTTTTGCTGCCAAGTATACGGTTCATCTCTCTCCCCGGCCGGGAGAGAGATTCAAGATAAAGAGAATCTGCTTACTCGGGCATAATCACCGCGTCGATTACATGGATTACGCCATTACTGGCTTCGATGTCAGTTTGCACCACGGTCGCACCGTCGATCATGACGTTGCCGTACATAGTACTGATGGTCACCGACTGGCCCTGGACGGTTTCGGCTGATTCCAGTTCAACTACATCGGCAGCCATGACTTTGCCAGGCACAACATGATAGGTCAGCACGGCGGTTAACGCCTCGGTATCGGCCAGCAGATCATTGAGCACGTCTTCAGGCACAGCGGCGAAGGCTTCGTCGGTCGGAGCGAACACGGTAAACGGCCCTTCGCCCTTCAGCGTCTCAACTAGGCCCGCAGCCTCTATGGCTTGAACCAGGGTGGTGAAGCTACCCGCCTCGACAGCAACATCGACGATATCAGGCCCGCCATGATCATGGTCGTGATCATGCTGATAGGCTTGAGCATGTGTACCGGCCATAATGGCGACCAGACCAAAAGCACCTAGCAGAGAGTTAAGCTTGTTACGCATTAGTTTCAGCCTCCGAAGTAATGTGGGTAGTGTGAAAAGTCACACGCGAATAGAATCGATGGCGGACAAATAGTTCAACAAAAGTTATACAAAAAAGATTTTGTTTTAGTAATAGCCGTTAATTGTTGTACCGGTATTTAGCTAAGGTCGGGTAACGATAGGACGACTTTGAAAGCAAAACCTGTTAAAGCAAACTGCACATCGCTGCACTCCGCAAACGCTCTCGACTTTCTCAGAATTGGCAACCCTGGAACAGGCCGGTATGACTCCGGCGCAGGCATTCACCTTGGTCAGACGCGACCTTGCACCGCTACGGTATGGTGGACGATCCCGGCGCAGTTACACTGATCGCCAGCAGTGAAACAGCGGATCGTCTGGACGAGACCTTCCACTATCAGTTGTGTCAGTGGGATGCGCAGTTGGCGTTGCAATGGTAAATGCTGGGAGCATGGCTGCCTCGCCTGGGTTCACCTTGGGGCAGCGGGGTTCTTGGCGCTTAAACCGCTACCGACCGATCTGCGCTAGAGCAGCCCGTAAGCTGGCTTGGAAACGACCGATGATTTCGGTTAATTCCGCTTCGCTGCTGTTATAGGGTGGAGCGAGAATAACGGTATCGCCGCTGACACCGTCCACATTACCGCCGTTGGGGTAGCAAATCAGTCCGCAGGCAAACGCCTGATCGCGGATTTTGAGATATAAGCGTTTTTCCGGCGGGAATGGGATTTTGGTCGCCGCATCGGCCACCAGCTCGATGCCGATAAAATAACCCCGTCCACGAATATCTCCGACAGCCGGTTCGTCGCTTAGCATCTCGCGTAACTGTGATTTCAACCATTCGCCGCGCTGTTTGACCATGGTAATCAATCCATCGCGTTCGATAATGCGTTGCACTGCCACCCCAGCGGCACAAGCCACAGTGTGCCCGGTAAAGGTATGTCCGGTCAGGGGGCCGCCGTGGACACTGTGAATCGGCTCAGCGACCTGTTCGCTGTAAACTGCCGCACCCAGCGGCATGTAGCCGCCGGCCAGGCCTTTGGCAATGGCCATAATGTCCGGCACCACGTCATCATGCGCTAAAGCCCGCCAGCTACCACAGCGACCGACCCCACTCATAACCTCATCGGCCACCATCAGTACGCCATAGCGGTCACAAATCTGCCGCACTCGGGCAGCATAGCCGGGCGGTGCCGGCACCACCCCGCCCGCTGAACCGACCACCGGTTCGAACACAAAGGCGGCTATGGTCTCCGGACCATGGGCAATAATGGCCTGTTCCAGCTCAGCGGCACAAAACTCCGCGACTTCTTCAGCCATCACCCCCATCGGTGGCCGGTAGGCATTCACCGCGCCGATGCGAATCACATCCAGCAATGCGCCTTCAAAAGGTTCGCGCCGTTCACGGTAGTCCGATAAGGATAACGCCCCCAGGGTATTGCCATGCCAGGAACGGCGGCGGGCGATCAACCGCCGCCGTGTCATATCTCCCCGAGCACTGTGATACTGCAGTGCCAGTTTCATGCTCGATTCCACGGCTTCTGAACCACCAGAGACGAACACCATGTGAGTGAGAGCCGCCCCACAGCCGCGTTGCACAAGCGCCATGAGTTGTTCCAAAGGCTCACTGCTAAAAGTGTAGCGGTAACCGTGGGCGATCTGTGCTAATTGCTTATGAATGGCGGCGTTGACTTCAGGATGACCATGTCCCAAACAAAACACCGCCGGTCCACCAGAGGCATCGAGGTATTCGCGACCCTGGCTGTCATAGACGCGCAATCCACGTCCGTAGGCAATTTTAGGTAATCTTGCCGCTACAACTGAGGTGCTGGACTGGTTCATTGGGGGTGACTCAAAAATAACTAAAGACCTTCAACCGCGAAGAACACGCAAAATGCGACCGCCAAACCGATCACCGGCCATGAGATCTGCTTGAATTTGCCTGAAAAAAGCTTGATCAACACATAGGTGATCATGCCTAAGCCAATCCCGGCAGCGATGGAGAACGTCAGCGGCATGGCGATGGCTGTGACCACACCAGGCACATATTCCGTCGTGTCATTCCAGTCAATTTCGGTAAGACCCTGTGCCATGACACAAGCGACATACAGCAAAGCAGCCGCTGTGGCATAAGCCGGGATCATTCCGGCTAATGGTGCCATAAATAAGGCCAGGGCGAAACAACCCGCTGTGACCACTGCGGTGAGGCCGGTACGACCGCCCACTGAGGCACCGGCAGCGCTTTCAATATAGCTGGTGGTGTTGGAAGTCCCCACTAAGGCCCCGGCTACCGTTGCTGAACTATCGGCCAGCAGAGCTTGTTTCATCCGTGGCAGGCGATCCTGTTCATCCAGCAGTTGCGCCCGATGGGATACCCCAATCAGTGTGCCCGCAGTATCAAACACATCGACAAATAACAGGGTAAACACCACAATCAAAAACGTCAGCTCGAATATCCGTGATAAATCCAAGGCCAGCAGGGTTGGGGTTACGTCTGGCGGCATCGACACCAGCCCAGTGTATTCGGTCAAACCCAGCGGTAATCCCAGCAGCGCGACGGCTAAAATACCGATCACCGTCCCGCCGATTACTTTATGGTGATTGAGTACCGCAATCAGTACAAAACCGAGGATCATCAAAATAATCGGCCATTGAACCAGATTACCCAAGGTAATATAGGTCGCCGGATGGGCAACGACAATCCCTGCATTTTTCAGGGCAATAATCCCCAGAAATAACCCGATACCGGCTGAAGTCGCCATTTTCAACACTCGGGGAAAAGCATTGATAATGGCTTCGCGTACTTTGAAAATACTCAGCAGAACAAACAGTACACCGGAGCAGAACACCGCGCCCAGGGCTTCTTGCCAGGTGAATCCATAGGTCAGTACCACGGTGAAGGCAAAAAAGGCGTTGAGTCCCATACCGGGTGCGAGGGCGATGGGGTAATTGGCCACCAGACCCATGATTAATGTGCCGATAATGGCGGCCACACAGGTGGCGACGAATACCGCATCTCGATCCATCCCCGCCGCCGAGAGAATCTCGGGATTGACGAAAATGATATACGCCATGGTCAAAAATGTGGTAACCCCGGCGACACATTCGGTACGTACCGTGGTGCCATGTTGAGCAAGCTGGAACATGAGGGCCTCGTTAGGTCGTCATCACTGGAAAGCGGTAGAAAGCTCAACCGTGCAGCAACTATGCCAAACTTATTAACCTAATAGATTGTTTACAATGCGCGGTGGCATTGGCCTGTTGAGAGTATGGGTTACGAGAGACTGGGCTGCACTATTTCAGGGCGCAGTGGATACTCAGGCTCAGGATCGGTGCGTGACCAGGCGATCCAACCAATGGGTCGGCAGAATACGGCGCAGCCCAGCAAATAAATAAGTCGGCACGGTAACATAATAACGGGCTTTGGGCCGGGAGCTTTCCAGAGC
>SKOM01000268.1 GCA_007120095.1 Candidatus Competibacteraceae bacterium
CAGCAAGTGCTGAGTGAAGCCCCGTGGATTGATACCATCGTGCGTGGCGAGGGTGAAGAAATTGTGGTCAATCTGGTGCGGGCTATCGATGAAGGCCGCTGGCCGAGCGACCGAGCGTCGATCAAGGGATTGGCGTATCGGGATGGTGAGCAAATTGTTGCGACCCCGGCCGCGCCCACCGTTAAAGATCTGGACGGTATTAATCCCGACTGGAGCATTCTGGAATGGGATAAATACACTTATATTCCGCTGAATTGCCGAGTGGCGATTCCGAACATGGCGCGCGGCTGCCCGTTCACCTGCTCGTTCTGCTCGCAGTGGAAGTTCTGGCGCGATTACCGTATCCGCGATCCCAAAAAAGTGGTTGATGAAATCGAAAATCTGGTCAATGAGCATCAGGTGGGCTTTTTTATCCTGGCTGATGAAGAACCGACCATCAACCGCAAGAAATTCATCGCCTTCTGTGATGAGCTGATCGCCCGTGGTCTGCCGGACAAAGTACAGTGGGGGATCAATACCCGTGTGACCGATGTTTTGCGTGATGAGGAATATCTGGCGCTGTACCGCAAGGCCGGTTTGATTCATGTTTCTTTGGGCACGGAAGCCGCCGCTCAGCTTAAACTGGATCTGTTTAACAAGGAAACCACGGTTGCCCAAAACAAAAAAGCAGTGCAATTGCTGCGTGAGGCCGGTATCGTCGTCGAAGCCCAGTTCATTGTGGGCATGGAAAACGAAACCCGCGAAACGCTTGAAGAAACCTACCGCATGGCACGGGACTGGAACCCGGATCTGGCCAACTGGGCCATGTACACCCCCTGGCCGTTTTCGAGTTTATTCCAAGAACTCGGCGATAAAGTCGAGATTTTTGACTTCGAAAAATATAATTTCGTTACTCCGATTATCAAGCCAGCGGCCATGGATCGTGGCGAACTGCTGGATCGGGTGATGCATAATTACCGCCGTTTTTATATGCAAAAAGCCTTTTTCTCCTATCCATGGGCGGGCACTGGCCAGCGGCGGCGCTATTTGCTTGGCTGTCTCAAAGCCTTTTTGAAAGCGGGATTCCAGCGGACATTCTACGATCTCGGTCGCGTGGGTTACTGGGGGCCACAATCACGCAAAAAAGTCAATTTCGACTTCGATACGTCGCGCAAAATCGCTCCCGCTCAAATGGAAGATTGGCAATCGGCTAAAGAACTGGCGCAATCCCGGGTGCTGGCGCGTAAGTCTGAAAATGGTAAATTCGAAGACATCCATCCGGATCCGGCTACAGCCGTCAAGCTCTGTGGTGGTGGACCTGAAGCCAGCGATGCAGCGTTTGAGCAAGCGGTTGCGGCTAAGCCCTGTGGTGGCGGCCCTGAAGCCGGTGACGAAGCCTTTGAGCAGGCCGTCGCTGCGGCTAATGCTGCTGAGCGTGAGCGTGAACGTTGTGCTGAGTTAGTTGGTTAAAGGGTTCGGCGATTATCATGGCCGTTGAAGCCGAGTCGGCAGATCCCGCCGCTCGGATTGGTCCTAATGCAATTATTCAAGTCGTGGCTGCCTTGCGGGCAGCCGGCGACGAGCAGCGTCTGCGGCAGATTTTTGCCGCTGCGGGTTTGAGTGATTGCATTGACCAGCCCCCCGCTGCCATGGTTGCAGAGACCGCTGTGGCTCGTCTGCATCAGACCGTTCGGGCCACCTTGCCAGAATCGCTAGCGACTCAAATCATGACGGATGCCGGTAGGCGCACGGGGGAATATGTGCTGGCTCGGCGGATTCCTGCGCCGGTGCGGGTGATTCTGCCTCGGTTGCCGATGGTGCTGGCGCGTAAACTGTTGTTGAAGGCGATTTGCGGTAATGCTTGGACTTTTGCCGGTAGTGGGCAGTTTTCGGCTCAGGATGGTCAGCCCTGCATTGTGGAGATTAGAGCCAATCCCGTGGTTGCTGGTGAAACCGCCACTGTACCGGTGTGTCATTGGCATAGCGCCGTGTTTGCAACCCTGTTTCAGCGGCTGGCTTCCACAGATTTTATAGTTTGTGAAACAGCCTGTTGTGCAATGGGTGCTGCGGCCTGTCGGTTTGAAATCTATGTGCCTTGAAAGGGTTAAACGCAGCGAAATTTACTCGTTGTAAATAGATGCACCCAAATTCCATGCCATTAAAATTTTAAGTATTTTATTTTCAATAAATTGTAAAAAATAAATTTTTCTTACAGACCTTTTGTCTTTTTATAATTTTGTTTTATAAATAAATAAAATATGGTTTGTTATCTCGGACTCCCTTTTACAGTTTTGTTAAATTCTTTATACTGCCTCGAATTCTGGATTCTCAAATTTTGAAATCCGCCATGAAGAGGTAATCGTTATTATGAATGACAAGTCACAGGCCAAGCCTACTAAAAAGCTTCAGGCTGTTGATAAATATGGTGATGTGCCCGAGTTTATTGGGGAAGATCACAGTTCAAGGCAGTCTGCTGATATTGTAGCTGTCAATGAAATCATCCAGTCGGCTTCCAAACATGACATCAAGACTGTCGCTGAAAAGCTGGGCGCCATCGTCAAGGGGGCTTCTGCCGACGACCTGGCCGTGTTGCGCAAAGCACTGCTGCAAAATGAAATGGCCGCCAAAGTGAATACGGGCGTCAAAGCAGATGATGAGCTTTCCGACGACTGGCGTATCGGTGGTTATCCGTACAAAAATCGGATGTCCACAAAAAACTACGAGAAGCAAAAATTTCTGCTGCAAGTGGAACTGCTTAAATTGCAGAAGTGGGTCAAAGAAACCGGTCAGAAAGTGGTCATCTTGTTTGAAGGTCGCGATGCGGCGGGTAAGGGGGGCGCCATCAAGCGCTTCATGGAGCATTTGAATCCACGCGGTGCCCATGTGGTGGCTTTGGACAAGCCCACTGAAATTGAACGCGGTCAGTGGTATTTTCAGCGCTATATTCCCCATCTGCCCACTGCGGGTGAGATCGTGGTTTTTGACCGGTCGTGGTACAACCGTGCCGGTGTCGAGCGGGTGATGGGTTTTTGTACCGATGAGGAATATGCCGAGTTTATGCGTCAAGTACCAGAAATCGAGCGTAATCTGGTGGCCAGCGGTATCCACTTGATTAAGTTCTGGTTCTCGGTCAGCCGTGATGAGCAGCGGCGGCGTTTCAAGAAACGCAAAAACGATCCACTCAAGCAATGGAAGCTTAGCCCGGTCGATTTGGCGTCGCTGGATCGTTGGGATGATTACACCAAGGCCAAGGAAGCGATGTTTTATTGCACGGACACCACGGACGCCCCGTGGATTGTGATCAAATCCAACTGTAAGAAGCGGGCGCGTTTGAATGCGATGCGCTACGTTTTGCAGCGCCTGCCTTATCCTGACAAGTCGTTGCAAAAGATCGGCCCGGTTGATCCTCTGCTGGTCGGTCGCGCCAGTGTGGTCTACGAGCGGGGCGAGAAGGACGAGCTACCCCTGATGTAACGCGACCTGCACACCAAAATGCTACCCGGCGGCCACCGCCGGGTAGCTGTCTCATTCAGTTTGCACGCCATTTGATCGAGCAACCAATGCTCGGCGTTTGTTCGCTCGGACCTTGACCGGTTCGGGCGACCTGCACCATGGCCTCAAATAATTCGCGGCGTGAGTCTCCGGCCTCGAAATTGCGCCCGGTAGCGTCCAGCCGTCCTCGGTATTGTAATTGCAAGTCTTTGTTATAGCCAAAGAAGTCTGGGGTGCAGACCGCCCCATACGCTTTGGCGATTTCTTGGGTTTCGTCGATTAAATAGGGGAAGGGGAAAGCAAATTCCTCGGCTACCTGGCGCATATTGTCAAAGGAATCTTCCGGGTATTCATTCGGATCATTAGCCATAATGGCCACGCTGTGGATACCGTGGTCTTGCAATTCGCGGCAGTCACGGACTAAGCGCGGTCGAATGGCCTTGACATAAGGACAGTGATTGCAGATGAACATCACCAGTAAACCCTTAGGGCCGGCACAGTCACGCAGTGTCCAGGTTTTACCATCGACACCGGGCAGTGCAAAGTCCACGGCCGCCTGGCCAAAATCACAAACCGGGGTGTTCAGTGAAACCATTGTATACTCCTGAGTCAGTATTGGGCATCAACATAGCATTTTCTAGTGACGATTGTGAACATAGGCAAATCTAAGACAGTGCCGCCTGATGTGTTATTGCCGCGTCTGTTTGCAGCCGCCGTAGCGGCGGCACAACCGCAGCAGGTGTTACCGGCGCAATTACCTCAGCCACCCAAGGGGCGAACGGTGGTCATCGGTGCCGGTAAAGCCTCTGCCGCCATGGCTCAAGTGCTGGAAGATCATTGGTCAGGGCCATTAACCGGCTGTGTGGTCACCCGCTATGGTCATGCCGTGCCCTGTCGGCGTATCGAAATCCTCGAAGCCGCTCACCCCGTGCCCGATGCGGCGGGTGAACAGGCCGCCCGGCGGATCTTAACCGCTGTCCAAGGCTTGACGGTGGATGATTTAGTCATCGGCTTGTTTTCCGGTGGGGGATCGGCCTTGCTGAGTGTACCGGCACCGGGTTTGTCATTGGCCGATAAACAGGCTGTGAACCACGCTTTACTCCAGAGTGGAGCTACCATTAACGAAATCAATGTGGTGCGCAAACATCTGTCGGCGGTTAAGGGAGGGCGCTTAGCCGTTGCTGCGGCTCCCGCGCCGCTATGCGCACTGTTGATTTCCGATGTGCCGGGGGATGATCCGGCCGTAATCGCCTCGGGGCCTACGGTCGCCGATCCCAGTTGGTTTGCCGATGCTCGGGCGATTATCGCTAAATATGCTATTGAATTACCTACCGCTGTGGAGCAGCACTTGCGTCAGGCGGCCGATGAAACTCCAAAGCCGGGGGATCCGCGTCTCGCCCATGTGACCACACGGATTGTCGCGACTCCCCAGCAGTCTTTGGAAGCCGCTGCCGTCGTGGCACGTCAAGCCGGTTACACTCCATTGATCTTGGGCGATAGCATTGAAGGTGAGGCGCGTGATGTGGCCTTAGTCCATGCCGGTATCGCGCGGCAAATCCAGCGTTATGGCCAGCCGTTACCACCGCCCTGTGTGGTGTTGTCCGGTGGCGAAACCACCGTGACCGTGCGTGGCCGTGGCCGGGGAGGGCGCAATACTGAATTTGCTTTGGCATTAGCGCTGGCTCTGCGTGGGTTACCGGGCGTTTATGCCATCGCCTGTGATACCGATGGCATTGACGGCACCGAGGATAATGCCGGGGCGGTGATTAATCCCGATACCTTGGCGCGTGCTGAACGGCAAGGTCTCAAGGCGGCTGATTATCTGGCGGACAATAACAGCTACGGTTTTTTTTCGGGGCTGAATAATCTCGTCATCAGTGGCCCGACCTTAACCAATGTCAACGATTTTCGTGCCCTGGTGATGGCTTGCCAAGTGTGATTTTTACTCTACCCAGCAAGTATTTGCTATTATGCCGCTTATCATTACATATCATTGTGAGGGTAAAAAATATTACATTTGACTTGCGCTCATCGCATTATCGGCTAACACTATGTCTTAACGACTGACGTGCTGGAAAGCATCTATTGAACTTGGAGATTATAATTAAATGGTTGATTTTAAAGAAATAGACAAGCATTCTCAAGTACCCGAACTGATTGACGATCTCAAGCGCGGCACAGTGAGTCGGCGCGAATTTCTGCGTACCACGACTCTGTTGGGGGTATCGGCCACGACCGCTTATGCCCTAGCCGGTAACATCACCGGTGACGCCCTGATGCCGGTCGCCCACGCTCAGGGGACTCCCCGCCTTGGAGGAGTATTACGGGTCGCGATGGTGGTGCAGGAAATGAGCGATCCCGCTACGTTTGACTGGACCGAAAAAGCCAATGTAGCGCGGCATATCATCGAATACCTGACTATTACCGGTTATGACAATATCACCCGACCCTATCTGGCCGAGTCTTGGGAGGTCAGCGACGATCTGACTCAATGGACCTTCTATCTGCGGCAAGGGGTCAAGTGGTCGAATGGTGATGAATTTAACGCCGATGATGTGGTGTATAACTTTACCCGCTGGTTAGATCCGCGCACCGGCTCCAGTAATCTGGGGCTATTTGACGCCATGCTCGATCCCGCCGGTGAAGACGGTACACGGCGCATGACCCCTAATGCCATTGAAAAACTGGACGATTACACGATACGCCTCAATCTCAATGCTCCGGTGTTGTCCATTCCCGAGAACTTGTATAACTATCCCACAGCGATTGTTCACCGGCGCTTTGAGGAAGAAGGCGGCGATCTCAGTCGTAATCCGGTCGGCACCGGGCCTTATGAGCTGGCCGAGTTCCGTATCGGCGAGCGGGCGGTGCTGCGCCGTCGGGCTGAGCCGTATTGGGGCGGTGAGGTCTATCTGGACGAAATTCGCTACATCGATGTCGGTTCTGACGCCAATGCCATCTTAGGCGCGCTGGCCTCGCGGCAAGTCGATGCGGTGTATCGGCTGCAATTGGCTACGGTCGATGCGGCTCGCCGTATCCCCGGCGTGGTGGTATCCGAAGCCGTGACGGCTCAAACTGGGGTGATTCGTATGAAAGTCACCGAACCGCCGTTCACCGATCACCGAGTGCGCCGAGCGATTCAACTGTGTTCGGACAATCAACAAAATCTCGATCAAGCTCACCGGGGCATGGGACAGGTGGCGGATCACCATCATGTCGCCGAAGTCCATCCCGAGTATTTCCCGCTGCCGCCGTTACCACGCAATGTCGACGAGGCCCGGCGTTTGCTGGCCGAGGCCGGTCAAGAAGGCTTAACCGTAGACTGTGCTGTGGGCAATACCGCCGGTTCCTGGGAACAGGATTCAGTGGCTGTCTTACAGCAAAATCTGCGCGAGGCGGGAATTAACCTTAATATTCAGGTGTTACCGGCGGCCCAGTACTGGGATATTTGGGATAAAGCCCCGTTTAGCTTAACCGTGTGGACTCACCGGCCTCTGGGTACTATGGCCTTGGCCTTGGCTTATCGTACCGGGGTACCGTGGAATGAAACCAGCTATTCCAGCCCTGAATTCGATGCCGCATTAGCGCGTGCCGAAGCCTTGGTCGATGTTGAGCAGCGCCGTGCCGCCATGGAAGAGGCACAGCGCATTTTGCGCGAAGATGCCGTCATGGTGCAGCCGTTTTTCCGCGCCGAACTCACCGCGCATCTGGATCATGTCAAAGGCTGGCAAACCCATCCCACCTTGTATCACCAGTTCCAGAACGTCTGGGTCGATGCCTAGAACCGTTGAGTGGGTCGGCTGATGCCGACCCGCTGTTACAGCAACTAGCGAGTCCTCGCCATCATGCTGATGCTCATTCTTAAGCGACTGGGTTTCATGGTCTTCACCATGCTGGTCGTATCGCTGTTGATCTTCGCCCTGTTAGAAATCAATATTGAAGGGGTAGCGGTTAAGGTTCTTGGCCCTTATACCACTGAAGAACAACGTAATATCTGGCTGGAAGAACATGGTTATTTTCGGCCCTTTTTTGTGCGTTACGCTGATTGGCTGACGTCGTTTGTGCAAGGTGATTGGGGGGAATCCACCCGATTCCGGCGTCCGGTCGCTGAAGTGCTGCTACCCAGACTCGGTAATACCGCCTTACTGGCCGCCTGTGTGTTTGCCATCATGGTGCCCCTGTCCTTGATTTTGGGCATTTTGGCCGGGATGCGCGAAGGCTCTAAGCTGGATCGTACTATTTCGGTAACCAGTATTATCACCACCTCGGTGCCGGAATTTGCCAGCGCGGTACTGTTTAGTGCCTTGTTCGTGTTTTGGCTAGGCTGGCTGCCCGGTACTAGCGGCATGGCCGGGGGTTTTGCCTGGAATGAAATGGTGCTGCCGGTGCTGGTGCTGGTGGTCTACAGTTTTGGCTA
>SKOM01000263.1 GCA_007120095.1 Candidatus Competibacteraceae bacterium
GTTCGCCATGGTGATCGTGGTGTAGGGGCGGTTCGCGAACCGCCCCTACAGCCTATATTTCATCCGCGGTCGCCCATTAAGGCACTGTTCCAATGTCCGGATAGTTCATCAAATGGCTATAACTGTTCGGGCAGCACGATAGTAATTACAATACCAGCAAATGGTAGGCTCGCCACAACCTAGCGACTGATATCGTCCAAAATTTGGCTGAACGCAGAGTCTAATCCTGAAACGGGTTTATGTATGTTAAGTCTTGATAGGTAAGCAAACAATGAATACTATGAGTGGCAATCGCTTCAAGACACAATTCCTGCCATGCTCTGTGCCTTATACAGAACCTCGGAATCTCCGGTATGGACAAAACCACCCAAGTACTTGACCTGTTCGATACTGGTGACAGAACGCTAGTTACTACCCTAGCGGAAAGAACGACAAATCGCTGCGAAATTATCGTGGGCGACGCCCGTAGAATTTTGCAAAAGATGCCTGAAAAGCACTTTGATTGCGTCGTAACCTCTCCGCCTTACTGGGGACTTAGGGATTATGGTATCGATGGGCAGATCGGAGCGGAAACTACACTCGATGACTATATAACGAATCTCGTGCGCTTGTTCCGCGAGATTCGGCGGACTCTTGCGGATGACGGCACTTTATGGCTAAACATCGGCGACAGCTATACGTCCGGGGGGCGGACTTGGCGCGATGCTGACGCCAAGAACAAGGGGCGGGCCATGAGCTACCGCGCCCCAACACCAGATGGGTTGAAGCCTAAAGACTTGATCGGCGTTCCTTGGCGGCTGGCTTTTGCCCTTCAAGCAGATGGCTGGTATCTGCGCACAGACATTATCTGGAACAAGCCCAATTGCCAACCTGAGAGCGTTAAGGATCGCCCGACTCGATCCCATGAATATGTGTTCCTGTTTTCCAAGTCAGAGAAGTATTGCTACGACTGGCAAGCTATCATGGAGCCTGCGGCGAACCCGAAGCAGAAGTCGAAAAACCGGCGTACTGTCTGGAGCATCAACACCGAGCATTACCCTGGTAGTCACTTCGCTGTTTATCCGAAAGCGCTTGTGCGCCTCTGTGTAGCAGCAGGCTCTCGCGAGAACGGTCGGGTACTTGATCCATTCTTCGGATCAGGGACTACTGGCGTTGTTTGCAATGAATTGAGCAGGAATTGCGTCGGCATTGAACTCAACGCAGATTATGCAGAACTAGCGCGCAAGCGCTTGTTACACCGACGCTGAATCAAAGGTCCAAGTCGCATGTATCTTGCAGAGATCTTTTCTGAGGTGTTTGATCTGGAGCTTGCGCTCTGTACCTCCATCGAAATATAGCGAGTACTTAAGTTGACCCTTTTGATCCCTGACATAACCATAGCCGGGCTGCGGATTCTGTGTGCTTTTGGTACGAACCGCTAGTTCGCAATTCGCCGCTTCGAGTAATAGTGGCTTGGGAATCTCGACAAGTTCATAGCGAATCTTGACACCAGCGTTTTTCAAGCGACGGAGTGTGAAAATACGTTCGTAGCTTTGCATATGTTCCAGGAATACGTCTCGAAGCAGTGGTAGTTTCCATTCACCTCGGCCAAGCTCCATCCACTTGCTGATGTGGATCAATTCGTCCTTGATATTGGCCGCTGCTTCTGTCTTGAGACTGACCGGAATCCCAAAAATAGTAATGTCATGTCCTCGATTTGTCCTACTCTTTACTAGCCGTGCAGGAATCCCCGCCGTCTTTAAAGCGGCTTCAAACGCAAATTCAAACCGGTCTTTGCTCAACGCTTGACGGCTGCCTGCATGATGACTTAACAATTTATCCCCAAGAGATGCAAGAACCGCTTCTGTTACTACATCAGAATCAGGTGCTCGGTCAAATTGGCATGTAGACCCGAACGCATGAATGGCAGACTTAACCCATTCCTGTTGCGCCGGAGTAAGGCGGTCGATGGCCTCAATCAGCGCTTTGATCTTTTGGTTATTCGATGGGCGTTTGGTAAGCAAATCAGGCACGGTCACGCCTAAAGTTGAGGCCAAAACCTCAAGCGTACTGAGTGTGACATTGCGTTCGTGGCGCTCAACCGAACCAATGTATGTGCGGTGCAATCCACATTGTTCGGCCAGTTCTTCTTGAGACAAACCCTTTGTTTTACGAAAAGCCTTGATGTTCTCAGCTAATACAGCGCGAAGAGTAGCACTAGATTGTCTAACCATTCTCAACACCTGACTAATCAGGTTGAGATTTTCAACAAATGATGACTATAAATCGACAGACTATAGATAGCATATTTTGTGCACTATGTACCCACACAGTGCTAATCTCCGTGCATCACCCTAAACAAATTAACCCTTTAACGCCGATCCATCACCTTGACCCATTCCATCATAGGCCAGCCACGAGCCGCCGCCCAGATACCCCGACGCAAGGGTGGTAGCGCGACAATCAGCAAGATACCCTGGGCAGCCCATTCCAGGAATTCCGGCATTAACTTCACGTACCGCGCCGATTTGCCCGATCACATCAATCCCGAGTCGCGTCAGAGTCAGATCTACGGCCAAGCCCAGCAGAATACCCGCTAGATAGCACAGCAGCGCACGACCGCCCATTTCACGCCGCACTACGCCTAAAGTCGCCAGGCTGGTAATGGGCGCGGCCAGTAAAAACACCAATACGGTTCCGGGGGAAACCCCAGCCAATAATAAGCCCGCACCGATAGGAGTAGCGGCAGTCGCGCACAAATAACGATTACAGAGTCAAGAGTTATGGCACATTATTTACGCATCAGCGAGGTGGCGCGGATTAGCAATATGAGATGAATCATTGAGTTCGCCATCCTTATAGAATGAGGTTCTGTAGGAGCGGGCCATGCCCGCGATCTACGGCTCAGCTTAGAATAGTAAAAAATAGTTCATAAGCTTGTCACATGAGCCATTTTTTGCCAGCATTGTGGCTAGATTGTTATGGCGATAGCAGGTTACAAAGCGCAGTTGCATGACCATGACTGATAATTTAACTTTATATAGAAAATACAAGCCACTATGAATAATGTTAAGGATTATTGCTGGTTGATCAGCCAGCAGCCCAGCAGGAAAAGACTACAAACCCTGATTGGACCTTCTTTACGCTTAACCGAAGAAGGGCGTTGGGATACCTCAATCAGGTTACTCGATGATTTTGACTGGCATGTCCATCGCAGCGGTCAATCGCTGATTTACTCCATACCGGATGATGAGCCCAATCAGGGTCGTTGTGAGCTGATTAAGTCAGATACGCCAGTCTGCAAACAGGACAACCTCAGCACCCAGCCGGTATTCTGGACGGACGTTCACGGTGGTAAGCTGCAACAGTCGCTGAAAAAACTACTAGGTTATTCGGCTTTGATTCCGGTGTTGCAAGTCGATGAGCAGCGTACCTTGCTGGCCTGCCGGGACGAAGAGCAAAAAATTCAGTTGCGACTGGAGCTGATCAAACAAACGGTATCCAGTCAGATCAGTGCCGACGCAACGCAACATGACCGCGTATTGCTGCGTATCTTACCTCTGCGTGGTTACGATAAAGAAGCGACTCGAGTTGCTGAATCGCTCAGGCGGTTGCGCCAAAAAGATGCCGAATTGCTCAACACCGGTGAGCTGCTGGCTTTGTGCAAAATTGAACCAGAAGCTGAATTACTGCCCAGTCCACTGCCACTGGATCCTCGCGAACCGACAGGGGTCGCTTTGCTTGCTACGGCTCGACTCCTGCTGCAACAGGCACGGCGTTATGAACAAGGCGTGATTGACGACACCGACACGGAATATCTGCACCAGTACCGGGTGAATGTCCGGCGCATCCGTTCTTTATTGAGCCTGCTCAAACAAGCCGTACCGGATCAAGAAGGTCGCGAATTACGGCAAGGACTGGCAAAGCTGGTGCGCCCAACCAATGCGTTGCGGGATATGGATGTGTTTTTGCTGCAACAGTCGTTCTACGCGGACATGTTGCCGCAACCGTTTCAACCCGGACTGGATGCCTTGTTCCGCGAGACCGAGCAGCGGCGGCAACAAGTGCAGCAGGAACTGGCAGCGTATCTGTCCTCCGAGGTCTATCAACAGGAGTGCCGTTGGCTGGACACACAGCTTAAAAAACCTGCTGATCTGTGCGCACCGCTGGCGGCTGTGCCGCTGCGCCAAGTGGCTTCAAGCAAAATTCTCAAGACCTATAAACGCATATGCAAACTGGGGGGCGGTATCACCGACACCACCCCTGACGAACAAGTCCATGATTTACGTCTTGATTGCAAAAAATTGCGTTATCTGCTGGATTTTTTTGCGGCACTTTATCCACAGGAGCAAATCAGTCGCCACACTAAAGCGCTCAAAGGCTTGCAAACCATACTGGGTGATTTTAACGACTATGCGGTGCAGCAGGCTGCGTTACTAGAGCAAGTGAACGCACAAACCGAACCGGATCAGGCGGCGGCTATTCATGGTCTGGTGGCGTTGCTTTATCAAAAGCAGCTCACGGCTCGCAGTCAGGTCATGCAGGCATTGCAGACTTTTGCAGGCGATACACTGAGAGCTGATTTCAAAGCCGCTTACTCCCTGAAGGAAAAAAAATGAAAATCCTGGCAATCTACAGTATGAAAGGCGGTGTCGGGAAAACGGCGGCTTCCGTGAACCTGGCCTACTGGGCCGCCGCATCGGGCTTAAAGACCCTGTTGATCGATCTCGACCCACAAGGGGCATCGTCGTTTTATTTCCGGGTTAAACCGGCTAAAAAAGACTGGGGCCAGCGTTTTTTTAAAGCCTATGAGAACCTGCTCAAGCAAATCAGGGCGAGTGATTATGACAATTTAGACGTCATCCCCGCCCACCTCAGTTTCCGGAATTTTGATGTGGTGTTGCACAATTTGCAGAAGCGCAATAAGCGCCTGAAAAAGGTGCTGCAGGGCATGCGTAAGGAATATGATCTGGTAGTGCTGGATTGCCCGCCAAGTCTGGGTAATCTCTCCGAGGCCGTGTTTACTGCGGCGGATCGGCTATTGGTGCCTGTGATCCCGACCACGCTGTCGGAGCGCACCTTTAATCAACTGCTGGCGTTTTTCGCTCGGGAGAGCTATTCGCAGGAAAAAATTCTAGCGTTTTTCTCGATGGTGCAAAATCAGAAGAATATGCATAAAGGCATTCAGGATACGATGCGCCAAGCATGGCCTGATTTCCTGGCAAGCGGAATTCCCTTTTCAGTGGATGTGGAAAATATGGGCGAATATCGCGCTCCGGTCGACCAGTTTGCCCGTAGCAAACCCGCCAATGCGGCGTATCAGTCCTTATGGCAAGAGGTGCAAAACCGGCTCTGAGCGGCGGTTGACCTGTCTCTCCACAGCCGCAGAGAGGCAGGTCTGTCTCAGTGGACACACATGCTCAGCGCAGCGTCACTAACTCTTCCGCACTGGTGGGGTGGATGGCCACGGTGTCATCAAAATCATTTTTGCACGCACCCATTTTTATGGCTACGGCAAACCCTTGCAGCATCTCATCCGCGCCCTCGCCAATGATATGACAGCCGACCACCCGTTCTTCTGATCCCGCACACACCAGTTTCATCGCCGTTTTGGGCTTGTGTTCACTGAGGGCGTGATACAGGGCGGTAAACCGGGTGGTATAGGTCTTGATATCGGGATACTGCTCGCGGGCTTGGGCTTCAGTCAGCCCTACAGTGCCTATCGGTGGGTGGCTGAAGATCACAGTCGGTACATTATCGTAATCCAGACGGCTCTGCGACTGTTGGTTAAACAAGCGAGCCGCCAATTTACGGCCAGCAGCAATCGCTACGGGCGTGAGTTCATGATGGCCGATGATGTCACCAATGGCGTAAATGCCTGATATATTAGTGTTTTGCCATTCATCGACTGGGATAACGCCACTGGTCTCGCAGTTCACCCCGGCAGCCGCCAGGTTGAGTTGATCCGTATTGGCGCGACGGCCAATCGCCCACAATAGGGTGTCGGCGGTTAAATTAACCCCGTCGGGCGTAGTGCTGATGTCTAGACGGCCCTGTGGGTTGAGGCTAACATGGGCGATTTGGGTATGGGTCACAATGTGAATACCGCTGTCCCGCAAATGGGTCATCAGCTCATCACGGAGCAGGGCATCCAGGCTGCGCATCGCTTGATCACGGCGCACTACCAAGATCACCTCACTGCCTAAACCGCGCAATACGCCCGCCAGTTCCACGGCGATATACCCCGCGCCGACGACTACCACCTGTTGCGGCTGGTGCTCTAGCTCGAAAAATCCATCTGAGCTGATGCCGAGTTCAGCACCAGGGATAGCGGGCAGCACCGGCTGACCGCCAGTGGTGATGACAATATGCGGGGCTGAATAGTGCTGGCCGTCCACTGCGACCGTGTGGGAATCCACAAAACGGGCAAAACCCCGCACCAAGGTGACCCCGGCTTTGTCCAGCATAGTGACGTAGATGTCATTGAGTCGCCGGATATAGGCGTCACGGTCGTGCTTGAGACGCTTCCAGTCAAAGTCATGGCCGTGAATACCGAAACCATAGTGGCGGGCAGTGTCGAGGGTGTGGGCGATATTAGCGGCATACCACATCAGTTTTTTGGGTACACAGCCGACATTGACACAGGTGCCGCCCAGGCGTTGCGCCTCGATGAGCAGCACCTTGGCACCGTATTCTGCTGCCCGCCGTGCAGTAGCGACTCCGCCACTGCCGCCGCCGATGACGATATAATCATAATTGGCCACTTTAAAAACCTCTAGTAAATTAAAAAACTAACACGCATGTCGCGCTCAGGATGGCGTGATTTTGTGGCGAATAGCCGCCACGAACTCCATCAAATCACCTAAGCGATGGAGCACAATATCTTGTAAAATAAGTGGGTTAAAATGTTGATAGCCATGGACTACCGTGTTGCGAAAGCCGATCATTTTTTGCATCGTCGTCACTTGTTCTGCGCTGATCCAGCCGTGGCGGTGCAGCAGATCAAAAAGTTGATGATTGGTCTCGGGTTCGCCTAGGCGCTCATCAGAGACAATATGCGAGGCAATATCTTGGGCGGCCTGTATGGCGATTTGCAGGGTATGCGCGGCAAATCGCTCCTCACGAATATCCTCGGGGATGCGTTCTGGTTGGCAAAGCTGTTGCAACTCACGCACACAGGTTTCGATAAAAGCGAGTTTTTTCTCGATAAGGTCTAAGTCCGTCACGTCTTTATATCCCGTGCTTTGCGGTATTCGCGTAAAACAGGCAACAGATCAAAATAGGCATTGCGCGATTGAACCTCAAAGCGAATCCGGCGTGAACGATCCTGCTCATAAACGAGTATACCGTCACGTAAAACCCGATGAATTAAGTCCACGGGGGCTCGGTTCAGCACTACACAATCCACAGGGCGGTGCAACCGTTGTTCCAATGCAACCTCTAAATCGACACCCAGCCCCTCCAGCGTGGCAGGCGGTGGTTTTGCATATAATAGCGCCACATCAATATCGCTGTGAGTGCCTGCAGTACTGCGGGCGGTGCTACCAAACAGATAGGCGCAGATCAGCCCTTGAGCACTTTCGGTAAAAAACTGTCTGAGGGGTTCGATAAGGGCGTGATAATCTAGACCCATGCGGGAACCTGAGGCAATGATGCAGTTGATTAATGTAACATAACCACACGCAATGATTGAAACAGGCAGCCCAAAATTCTATGAGTCGCAAACAACGTGATATCCCCCAATTTAATCAACCGCTGATTGAAACCCACTGTCATCTCGATTATCTCGCCACCCCGGTGGATCAGGTGCTGGCTCGTGCCACTGAAGTCGGCATCGAACGGGTGATCACCATCGCCGTGTCGCCCGGTAATCTGGA
>SKOM01000172.1 GCA_007120095.1 Candidatus Competibacteraceae bacterium
GCGCGCCCGCCTTCATGTTGCTCCAGGCCGAGATGTAACCGCCCACCGAGAAACGTGCCGGTGGTGAGAATCACCGCATCGGCTTCAAAATGGATGCCCGCCTGAGTGACCACCCCCGTGACCCGATCACCGGTGACCTGTAAATCAGTCACCGCCTGTTGGAACAGGTGTAGATGGGTTTGAGTTTCCACCGCCCGACGGATAGCAGCTTTATAGCGCACCCGATCGGCCTGGCAGCGGGTGGCGCGTACCGCAGCCCCTTTGCGGGCATTCAAGATGCGAAATTGAATCCCGGCACGGTCGGCGGCCTGCGCCATCACCCCGCCCAAAGCGTCGATTTCTTTGACCAGATGACCTTTACCAATACCGCCGATAGCGGGGTTGCAACTCATCTGGCCGATAGTCTCGACATTATGGGTCAGTAATAAGGTGCGTGCGCCCATCCGCGCCGCTGCCAGACAGGCCTCGGTACCGGCATGGCCGCCGCCGATGACAATGACATCGAATCGTTGAGGGTAACGCATCGCTAACACATACCTTAGAGCTAAAGGACTCGGCATTATAACTGAATTCAGCGTTTAACGATTCAAGTACCCAGCAGCATCAGCCACAACGACACACTAAGCACCGACAGCGCCGTGCCCAGTAATACGGCGGCGGCACTTTGCGCCTGGCCGCGTTGATACAGGCTGGCGAAAATATAGGCATTAATCCCTGGAGCCATGGCGGCGGTCACGGTCGCCGAACGGACAAAACCGGCATCAAGTCCGAAAACCCAGTGGGTCATGCTGTAAGCAATCAGGGGGTGTAAAATCAACGACAGGCTGGCAATCATCACCGCTTCGGGCACAGCGAGGCGGAATTGATAGCGTGTCAGTACGCCACCTAAGCCAAATAGAGCGGTGGGCAGAGCGGCCAGGGCGATTAAATCCACGGCCGACATCAGCGCTTCGGGTGCGGGCAGGCCGCTGAGATTGACCACAAAGCCCAGAGCCAGACCAATGGTTAAGGCATTGCGAAACATCGCGGCCAATACGGCGCGTCCGGTATTGATCAGACTGCGTCCGGGGCGATCCGCACGGGCGTATTCCATGGCCGTCACTCCGAGCAGAAAACACAGCGGTGCATGAATCGAGATAATGGCAAAATTCGGTGCCAAGGCATCGCTGCCATAGGCGCGTTCCATAATCGGCAGACCCAGCAGCAAGGAGTTGGAAAACAGTGCCCCGAAACCAATCGCCACCGCATCACTGGGATCATGTTTAAATAGATACCTCGCTCCCAGCGTCCCCAAGATAAAACTCAGCGCGGCGCCGCTGTAAAAACTCACCAGCAAGCGCCCATCAAACACGGCACCCAGATCCAGCCGACTGATGGCGGCGAATAACAGGCAGGGGATGGCGAAATTCGCGGTAAAGCGCATCAGGCTGTCAATGGTGACATTGGTCATCAACCGCCAGCGCACAGCCGTATATCCCGCGCCGATGACTAGGAATACGGGGAGAACGATATTAAAAATGCTGAGTATCATGTGGCAACGCCAGAGTCAGGGCGTGTGGGTGAATGCCCGGCTAATGTTGACACTGCGGGCAGTAATAGCTGGCGCGTTGGCCGATTTTCAGACGGATAATCGCTGTATCACAGAGCGGGCAAGGTTCACCGCCGCGTTCATAGACCGCCAGTTGCTGGCGGAAATAACCCGGCTCGCCGACACCGTTAACAAAATCGCGCAAGGTGGTGCCGCCTTGGGCGATGGCCGCACCGAGTATGGTGCGAATGGCGGCGGCCAAGCATTCATACCGGGGTAGCTCAATCTGACCAGCCGGTTGGCGTGGGTCAATACCGGCGTGAAACAGCGCCTCGCTGGCGTAAATATTACCCACCCCGACTACCACTTGTCCTTTCATAATGAACGACTTAACCGCCACACGGCGTCCCCGCGATTGCTCGTAGAGATGGGTGCCACTAAAGTGATTGCCCAGCGGTTCCGGCCCGAGTTTAGCCAGCAGCGGATGGTCAGCGGGTGCGGCGTCGAGCCACAGCAGCACACCGAAACGGCGCGGATCATGCAGACGCAGGCTGAGGCCGTTGCTGAGATCCAGTGTCACGTGATCGTGTTTTTGCCATGGCGTATCCAGGGGAAGCACGCGCAGACTGCCGGACATGCCCAGATGCAGCAACACGATGCCAGGCCCGGCGTGCAGTAATAGATATTTGCCCCGCCGGGTGATGGAACCGATTATTTGCCCCGTTAGTTGTTGTTCGAGATCGTCTGGAATCGGCCAGCGCAGGCGGCGTTCGCGCACCTTGACCGCCGTTACGGTGTATCCGCGTAGATGCGGCTCGATACCACGGCGGGTGGTTTCAACTTCGGGGAGTTCGGGCATGGGTGAACTCAGGTGATAGCCGAGCGGGGATTATGTAAAACGGATAATTTCAGCATAACGTGTCGTCATAATGGTGTTGAAGCTATGATGCCGCTACCTACAAGCCTTCCTTGGCACTGGATAAAGGGCCGGCTACAAGGGGGGGCGGCGCCTTGCGGTATAAATGGCTGGTAATCCGCCACAGTTTAATCCACCAGTGCAGCGGTGGGATTCAGCCGCCAAATGTCCCGATTGTAATCGGCAATCGTCCGATCAGACGAAAATCCTCCACTGGCTGCGGTATTCAAAATACTCCCGGTCAGCCACTGGGTCTGATTTGCGAACCGCGCATCGGCTGCTAATTGGGCATCGATATAGCTGCGGAAATCAGCCACGGTTAGCCATGGATCGGCAGGGTTGCGCAAGGCATCGATAATCGGTCGGAACAAACCGGTTTCAAACAGGCTGAAATGATCGTTTTCAAGCAACTGAATCACCGCTTTGAGTTCAGAATCAGCCGCAATAATACTCTGTGGGTCGTAGTGTTTGCGGGTGGTTTCGGCCTGTTCGGCATCCATTCCGAATAAAAAGAAATGTTCGGCACCGACAGCATCGCGAATTTCAATATTCGCGCCGTCCAGCGTGCCGATGGTGAGCGCCCCATTCATCATGAATTTCATATTGCCGGTGCCTGAGGCCTCTTTACCGGCGGTGGAAATCTGTTCGGACAGATCCGTACCCGGACAGGTCCACTCCATAGTACTGACCCGGTAATTGGGCAAAAACGCCACCCGCAGCCAATCGTGCAAATCCGGGTCGCGGTTGACCACCTTAGCGACGTTGTTGACCAATTTGATGATCAATTTAGCCATGGTGTAGCCGGGTGCGGCCTTGCCGCCGATCAGCACGCATCGCGGGATTAACCCCTCATGATCGCCGGATTTGAGTCGCTGATAGCGATAAATGATATGCAGCACATTCAGCAGTTGGCGCTTATACTCGTGAATCCGTTTGACCTGAACATCAAACAGCATACTGGGTTCAAAAACGACGCCGCATTCCTGGCGTAATCGTTCGGCCAAGCGATGTTTATTAATGGCACGAACTTTGGCCCAACGGCTCTGAAAACCACGATCAGTGGCGTAAGCCTGCAAACCCCGTAAGCGTTCGAGGTCGGTCACCCAGTCGGGGCCAATGGTGTCAGTAATGAGTTCACTCAATGGCGGATTGCAGGAGGCCAGCCAGCGACGCGGGGTCACGCCGTTGGTTTTGTTGTTAAAACGCTTAGGCCAGAGGGCGTGGAAATCACGGAATAACCCTTCGCACAGTAACTTGGAATGGAGTTCCGCCACACCGTTGACCGAAAAACTGCCCACGATGGCCAGATAAGCCATACGCACCATCGGCTCGTGAGCCTCTTCGATCAGCGAGAGTCGTTTCAGTATGGCCTGATCGCCGGGCCACCGGCTGGCAACCTCGCTTAAAAACCATGCATTGATCGCATAAATAATATCGAGATGCCGCGGCAGCAGTTGCTCGAATAGCCGTACCGGCCAGCGTTCCAGTGCTTCGGGCAACAGAGTATGGTTGGTGTAGGCCATGGTAGACGTCGTGATTTCCCACGCTTTGTCCCAGCCCAGTCCATGGACATCCATCAGCAAACGCATGAGTTCGGCGACCGCGATACTCGGATGGGTATCGTTAAGCTGAAAACAATGTTGCGCAGCGAAATGATCGAATACGGGGCCGTTGTAGTGGATCCAGCGTCGCAAGGTGTCTTTGAGGCTGGCGGAGGCCAGAAAATACTGTTGGCGTAAGCGCAGCTCTTTGCCGTTCTCACTGGCATCATTGGGATACAGTACTAAGGTAATGGCTTCAGCAGCGGTTTTGGCGGCTACGGCTTCGGGGTAGCTACCGGCATTGAATTCATCAAGATCGAATTTGTCGGTTGCATTAGCCGACCACAACCGTAGGGTATTCACCGTGTCGTTACGGTAACCGGGGACGGGTAGATCATAGGGCAGGGCGAGGACATCGTGAGTATCGACCCAGCGCCAGCGTTTTTGGCCAGCGGAGTCTAAATAATGTTCGCTGCGACCGCCGAATTCCACCCGTTGCGCCAATTCATGGCGGCACAACTCCCAAGGATGGCCATCCCGCAGCCAGGCGTCGGGTTCCTCAACTTGATGACCCTCCTGAATGTTTTGCCGGAACATGCCGTACTCGTAGCGCAGCCCGTAGCCGATCACCGGCAGTTGTAGAGTGGCGCATGAATCCAATAAACATACTGCCAGCCGCCCCAGGCCGCCGTTGCCTAAGCCCGCGTCATTTTCTTGCTCCAAAATATCAGCCAATTGTAAACCGAGTTCGTCCAGTGCTTGGTTGACGGTATCCTGCAAACCCAGGTTCAGCAACGTATCTTCCAGGCTGCGGCCAATCAGATATTCCAGCGATAGATAACAGACCTGACGGACTCTATGGTTGGCATAAGCATGCCGAGTGCGATTCGCACGCTCGATCAAGCGATCCCGCAGAGTGAGCGCCAGGGCTTGAAATAAATATTGCGGCGAACTGCTGATCTGGTCGCGACCCAGTGTGCAACTGAAATAACGGGTAAAGTCAGAGATAATAGCCGATGAGTCGTTTCCTAGTTTGGGGATGCTGATAAAGCGTTCATCAGGTTGTGTTGATCTATTGTTCATAGTTGTTCATCCAAACTTAATGGCGGTGAAAAGTGATGGGTACTTTAACAAAAACTCATTACACACTTGCGACTCGTTGTCAGATTTGCCGGTGTATTGTGACCACTTTGGCTCAAATGTTCTCGTCCCCCCCCTGCTGAATTGCGGGTTAACCCTAGCCTTTATACGGCACCATAGCCTAATATAGACGACGCAAAACACCCCACTTAACACCATCAGCGGGCGGTCTCTATGCAGAAATATTCAATTTTCAGCCTAGCGCGGAATGCACTCAGCCATCATCAGCACTGGTCGCGAGCGTGGCGCAGTCCGGCACCGCGGCCGCAGTACGATGTCATCATCGTTGGTGGTGGTGGCCATGGGCTGGCGACAGCGTATTATCTAGCTAAGGAGCACAACCTCAGCAATATTGCTGTGCTGGAAAAAAATGGGTTAGGCAGTGGCAATACTGGGCGCAATACGACGATTGTGCGTTCGAATTATCTGTGGGACGAATCTGCGCTGCTCTATGAACAGAGTTTAAAGCTCTGGGAAGGGCTGAGTCAGGAACTGAACTATAACCAGATGTTCAGCCGGCGTGGGGTGTTAAATCTGGGCCATAATCTCCATGATATGCGCGCAATCCACCGTCGGGTGAATGCCAATCAATTAAACGGTATCGATGCCGAAGTGGTGGATGCTCAGTGGATTAAGCAGTTCGTGCCGATTCTGAATACGGATAATGCCCGCTATCCGGTATTGGGCGCCTCTTGGCAGCCGCGTGGTGGGGTGGCGCGTCACGATGCGGTGGCCTGGGGACTGGCACGGGCGGCGGACGCTCTGGGGGTGGATATTATCCAGAATTGCGAGGTGACCGGTATCCGTCGTAAAGACGGTCAGGTGATTGGGGTTGAAACCACCCAAGGGTATATTAAATCCAAGAAAGTCGCTGTGGTGGTGGCCGGACATGCCAGTATGCTGGCTGATATGGCGGGTTTGCGGTTACCGATTGCAAGCCATCCCCTGCAAGCCTTGGTCTCGGAACCGCTGAAACCGATATTGCATACCGTGGTGATGTCCAATGCCGTGCATGGCTATATCAGCCAGTCCGATAAGGGCGAGTTGGTGATCGGTGCGGGGATTGATGCCTATACCGGCTACAGCCAGCGCGGCAGTTTTCACGTTATTGAGGGCAATATTGCCGCTATTGTTGAATTATTTCCGCTATTCAGCCGGGTGCGGATGTTACGCCAGTGGGCGGGTACAGTGGACATCTGCCCGGACGCCTGCCCAATTATCAGCAAAACACCGCTCAAGGGACTGTATTTCAATTGCGGTTGGGGCACGGGGGGATTCAAGGCTACATTGGGTTCGGGCTGGACGTTCGCCCACACTGTTGCTAAGGACGAACCGCATCCTCTGAACGCTCCTTTTAATTTAGAGCGCTTTACCACGGGGCAGTTAATTGATGAGCATGGGGCCGCAGGAGTGGCGCATTAAGTTCAATGGCCGACAGCGTGATCTATCGTCGATAAAAATCAAAACTTAGAGTGAGCTATACGCAATGCTACACATTCACTGCCCTTGGTGCGGGCTGCGCGATGAAAGCGAATTCAGTTATGGTGGTGAGGCACATCGTGTCCGGCCTGCCGATCCCGATGCCCTGTCCGACGAACAATGGGCGGATTACCTGTTTAACCGCGGCAATCCCAAAGGTCTCCATCATGAGCAGTGGTGTCACAGCCACGGCTGTCGGCGCTGGTTTAATGTCGAGCGCGATACCGTGAACAACCGCATTGTCTCTGTATACCGCTAACTTAGGTAGCACAACTAATGAACCAACCCAGGCGTTTACCCAGTGGTGGCCGCATTCAACGCAAGCAGGCGCTGGAATTTACCTTCCAGGGCAAAACCTATCAAGGCTATCAGGGCGATACCTTTGCTTCAGCGCTGCTGGCCAATGACGTTAAAATTGTCGGTCGCAGTTTTAAATACCACCGCCTGCGGGGCATTGTCGGCCATGGGGCGGAAGAGCCGAATGCCATTATGCAAATTGGCCGGGGGGCGCGTACCCTGCCGGTACAGCGCGCCACCCAGGTGGAACTGTACGAGGGCCTGGACGCCCGCTGCATGACCGCTTGGCCGAGTCTGGAATTCGACCTGCGAGCTGTGTTGGGCTGGTTTAGCCCGCTGTTGCCTGCGGGGTTTTACTACAAGACTTTTATGCGCCCGCAATGGCTGTGGCCGGTGTACGAGTGGTTTATCCGCCACTCAGCCGGTTGGGGGGAAGCACCGTCGCAGCCCGATCCTGATCATTACGATCACATGAACGCCCATTGCGAGGTGCTGATTGTGGGTGCCGGCCCGGCCGGTTTGGCCGCCGCGCTGGCGGCGGGGCGTAGTGGGGCGCGAGTGCTGCTGGTGGATGAACAGCCCGAAATCGGCGGCAGTGTGCTGGGTTCGCGGGCCACCATCGACCAGCGGCCCGCCAGCGATTGGTTGGAGCATACTCGACGCGAATTAGCCGCCATGGCGAATGTTACGCTGTTATTACGTGCCACGGCCTGGGGCTATTTCGATCATCAGTTCTTCGGAATTCTGGAACGCCGCACGGACCATCTACCGCCGGCGCTGGCCCGTGGCTCTCGGCAACGGTTGTGGCGGGTGCGGGCTAAAAAAATCATTCTGGCCGCCGGCGCTTTTGAACGCCCTCTGGTGTTTGCTCATAACGACCGACCGGGGGTCATGCTGGCCTCCAGTGTGTCGATGTATCTCCAGCGCTGGGCGGTGCAGCCCGGTGAAGAAGCC
>SKOM01000247.1 GCA_007120095.1 Candidatus Competibacteraceae bacterium
ACTACATGGGGGTCACTGAACCAATTGGCCGAACAAATCGACCAACAAGAGCAGGCCCAGCATGCCCGTACCGATCACTCGCCCGAAAATCACAATCCACCAGAAATAAATGAGTTATACGAATTATCTAGCGATATAGAAACGGCTCTTAAACGAACGACCAAACTCAGCCAAGCCTGCTGCACCGTTGCCTTGAGGGCTCAACACAGTACCGAGGCCGCACTACAGGCGCTGCAACCGCTCACCACAACCGAGGCCTCCGTACGTCTTGAGCGGATCGTGCAACAGAGCCTGGGAGAACTGCAAACCCAAACAACCGCAATTCAAACCTTGGTCGCAGATTTCTCTGAGGCGGCTGAACAAGCACAAATGCTGGCGATCAATGCCGACCTGCAGTACGGGTTCGATGAACGTCACGCAGCCATGGTCAGTGACCTCAAAAGTCTGGTTCGTGCTCTAAGGCGAACGCAGCAACTGTTAATGCCTCTGAGCGAACGCGTCCATGGTGAAACCGGTCGTTTGCTCCAGAATGCTGACCTGAACAATCAAAGCCGCAGCAGTGAGCAACTGCTGGTACACAGCGCCGAACTCAACACCCAAGCCAAACAACTCCAAAAGGCTTTGCAAGAGCAAGTCAGTCAGAGCGCCACCCTGGCCGACTATGTTCAACGATTGCAGCAACTGGCTGCGTCTCCTAAGGCCGGGTCGCCCAGCGATCAGCTACCCGATTCACACGCACCTTTACCCATGAAGCCGACCTAAACCGTGAGCGAGACCATCCCCCAGAACTTAGCCCAGGATTTATCCCTGCAGTTACCCCAAAAGTGTGAGCCTGAACAAGTAGATGCGCTACTCCATACTTTGGGTGTGCAGTCTATTGAACTATCGGAACGGATTCAGCGTGTCCATGATGGTAGCGGCGGACTCGGTGACCTTGAGGCCGCCCAACAAATCTGTGAAATACTGCAATCCACCACAACTACAGTGCCCATTCCCGGCATCGTGAATATAGTGCTGGCTTTAGACAGTGTTCTACAGGATCTGCTGGAGCGCCAAGCCCTGCCTGATGCTTCACAAGCGGCTTTGTTGATCGCCGCCTGTGATTGCCTGGAACAAATGTATGATGCTTTACAAGGTTTGGGCGCACCACCCGGCACTGCGCCCAGCCATGCCGCCGACGTCTTGCAGCGTCTGCGCGATTGGGAACGCTATAATCCGATCACCGGTGAAGATGCCATAGGGGATGCGGCGCATGATCGTTTATTGGATTTAGCCGGACAACATAGCAATCTGGCTGCTCGTTTGGGTGTTTTACTTAATCACTACCAGCCGCAAGTTCGCCAGTGGCAAGCACCGCTGTATGGCTTAGACCCGGACACCGATCGGCATTCTCAGATATTAGATGGGTTATTTGAATCGCTGTACAGGCTGCAACAGCGCTATCGGCGGCTCAACCAGGCCACCGAGCAGGCGCTCTATGGTTTAACCGCTCAACCGCTGGCCCGCCTGGAATCCGTCCTGCAGGAAGCACTACAGGCCGGCATCAACCAATTCGGCAAACAGGCCGAACTGGTCATTCACAGCGGCGACATTCGGATCGATTCGGGGCTGTTAATTGCCCTGCAAGCACCATTAATTGATCTGATCAATAATGCCTTAGAACATAGCATCGAGATGGAATCCGAACGCTTGGCAGCCGACAAGCCTGTTGTTGGCCGAGTAGTGTTACGCGCCAGCCATCACGGCAGCACCCTGCTGCTGCGTTGTGAGGATGATGGACAAGGGCTGGCAGTTGATGCTCTGCGCGAGGCTGGCTCCGGTTTGAGTCAGGTGCGAAAGCAGATCAAAGCGTTACGCGGCTGGCTGCATATCGACAACCAGGTTGCGCAAGGCTGCGCGATTGAGTTACGCCTGCCACTGCGCCGAATCGCCGCCAAACTGCTGTTGGTGCCATCCGGCGAGACGGTCTACGGGATTCACGACCGGGGGTTACTGGATATCATCCCCCCCGGTGGTGGCCAGTTACACGGTGATCGCGGGGCACTGCGTTACCGTTTTCAGGGTGAGGAGTATCCTGCCCGACTCTTGGAAAATCTGCTGAACCTACCACCCACGGCAGCAACGGCCGAGGAACGCACTGCATTACTGTTTCACGACCATGATGATCAGCGGCATATCGTGTTGGTAGAAACACCACACGACACCAGCGAACGAATTGTACAGCCCGTCGGCCGCTTTATGCCCAAAAGCCCCGGCCTTATCGGGGTGAGTCAATTAAGCGATGAGCCCTTTATCCCCGTATTGGATTTGACGCTATTATTGGGCCAAGGGGACGACACTGCTGATGCCTCCCTACCCGGCAGCGCCCGCGTGTTACTGGTTGATGATTCTCGTAGCGTGCTGCGCTCTGTCACTCAGATCCTGGAAAGCGCTGCACTGACCGTTAACACTGCGGGCGACGGCCAAGAGGCGCTGGTGGCAATTGATCAGGCACTGCCTGATATCGCGCTGATTGATTTAGAAATGCCGCGCATGAACGGACTGGAGTTAATCCGTCACTTGCGTTCTCAACCCAAAACGCAAGCACTGCCGATTATCGTCATCACCGCGCGAGGCACACCCGAACAAATCCGCGAGGCTGAAACATTGGGCATCCATGCTTGGTTGACCAAGCCGGTGAGTCATAGTGAACTGCTGCAAAATGTGTACAATGCGCTGGATTCAGCATAACGCATCAGCAGGCAACAAAAACACCCCGCTACCACCGCGCTCAAATTCCGGCCAGGTAAAGGGCAAATCGGGATAAGCCGCTAATAATGCGGCTTGACTGTTGCCGACCTCCACGACTAACCAGCCGTCTTCAGTCAGAAATTCGCCCGCCTGAGCTAAAATCCGCTGTACAATGTCTAACCCATCGGCACCGGCCAGCAGCCCGAGCGACGGTTCATGCCGGTATTCTTCTGGCAGAGTGGCGTATTCGGCATGATCGACATAGGGCGGATTGGAGATAATCAATGGATAACGCCGTCCCTGCAACGCCGTGAATAAATCCGAGTCGATCACCTGCACTCGTTCTTGCAGGCCGTGTTCGGCCACGTTGAGCGTGGCGACCTCTAATGCTGCGGGGGAAATATCGACCAGATCCACCTGAGCCGCAGGAAAGGCATAAGCACAGGCGATGCCAATACAACCACTGCCTGTGCATAAATCCAGCACGGTCGTCACCGCTTCGGGGTCTGGCAGCCACGGCTGGAATTGCCGCTCGATCAGCTCAGCAATCGGCGAGCGTGGTACCAGCACCCGTTGATCCACCTGAAAGGGTAGCCCCATAAACCAGGCTCGCTGGGTCAAATAGGCTGCAGGTTGCCGAGTGGTAATCCGTTGCTCAATCAGCGTCCGCACCGCCTCGCGTTCTGGTGGTGTGAGCACGGCAGCTAAATAGGCGTCGGGCAGATTCGGAGGTAAATGCAGGGCATGCAACACCAGCGTTGCGGCTTCGTCTAACGCATTATCGGTACCGTGGCCAAAATGCACTCCGGCGGCGGTCATGTGGCTGGTGCCCCAGCGGATATAATCACGTATTGTGGTCAATCCGACATCAGAGATTGCTGTCATTGATACTCATCTTAGTGAATGGAAAATTGGCGTATTCAGCGATTCAGGTAAACTGATCGCTTTGCTCACCACGGGATTAAACCATGTCTCAACGCATCGTATTGGCGCTGACTGCTGTACTGTCCGTCATCGGTGGCGCGGTACTGGGTAATAAGCTATTAAGCCCACCGCCTGAACCACCGGAGATCAGCGGGATTTATTTGCCACAGGCCCGGACACTACCAGAATTTGAATTGGTTCACCAAACCGGCCGATCCTTGACTCGTCAGGATTTAACCGGCCATTGGACGCTGGTGTATTTCGGTTACACCTACTGCCCCGATGCCTGCCCGCTGACGCTGGCGCAGCTGAATATTGTCGATCGTCAGCTCAAGCAACGCCAGGCGGATCAAGGTATCCAGTATCTGCTGATTTCCGTCGATCCACGCCGCGACACCCCGGAACGCTTGGCGGAATATACGCAGTTTTTTAATCCGGCATTCCAAGGAGCGACGGGAGAGACTGAACAGCTTGCACGGCTTGCCCAAGCGGTCGGTGTGTTCTATCGGGTGCCTGAAGACCCAGAAGACCCCGACCATTATCTGGTCGATCATTCTTCGACCGTGTTAGTCATTAACCCCGAGGGCGCATTGCAGGCGATTTTCACCCCACCCCAACAACCCGATGCCATGAGCAATGAGTTTGAGTTGATCCGTGATTACTACTATGCCCACAACTGATACCAAGGTCGGCCCCAGCCTGGGTGACCGGTTACTTAATATCCCACAATATTTATGGCCACAACGCCTGTGCACCCGTTTAGTGTACCGGCTGACCCGCATCCGCCAGCCATGGTTTAAAAATGCGTTCATCCGTGGTTTTTGTGCCCTATTCAAAGTCGATAGACACGAGGCGGAAACGATAGATCTCACCGCCTATCCACACTTTAACGCCTTTTTTACCCGAGCGCTGCGCCCCGATGCACGGCCTCTGAGTCCTGAGGGGTGGTGTTGCCCGGTCGATGGCCGCGTCAGTCAGGTGGGCATGCTAACCGGCGATCGTATCCTCCAGGCCAAAGGCCATGACTATTCCCTGACCGAGTTGTTAGGCGGTGACGACAAGCGGGCGGTTGAACTGCACGACGGGGCATTTGTCACTTTGTACTTATCGCCCCGCGATTATCACCGCATCCACATGCCTGTCGAGGGTCAATTACAGTCCATGCGCCACATTCCCGGTCGCTTGTTTAGCGTCTCACCGCTGACCACGCGGGTCATTCCTGGCTTGTTTGCCCGTAATGAGCGTCTTGTCTGTCATTTTACGACGGAACGTGGCCCATTGGTGGTGGTGCTCGTCGGTGCGATTAATGTGGCCTCAATCGAAACCGTCTGGGCGGGCGTGATTACCCCGCCACTGGGGACCCAAATCCGCGATTGGGACTATCACTCTGCACCGATCACGCTGAACCGAGGTGCAGAATTGGGACGTTTCAACATGGGCTCCACAGTGATTGTACTCAGCGGCCCCAAAACACTGGCGTGGCACCCGGCGATTCAACCCGAAGCACCCGTGCGTATGGGGCAAACCCTGGCAACCTGGTTAGATTAAAGATCAACATGATGGAATTATTGATTGAATATGCTTTATTTGCCGCCAAAGCCTTAACCCTGGTGGCCGCACTACTGATACTCTGGGGCGGCATTACTGCCCTGTCAGCCCGACAATCCGGACACGGTGGCCGTGAACGCATCGACGTGCGTCATCTCAATGCCCATTATGATGCGATGGCCACCCGTTTGCAGGCGGCGATGTTGCCGCGCAAGGCGCTGCGCCGGTGGCGCAAAACCCGCCAACGCAAGCCAGACGACGAGCGACTGCGGATCTTTGTGCTCAACTTCGCCGGCGATATGCGTGCGTCAGCGGTCAGTGCCTTGCGGGAGGAAATCACCACCCTGTTAAGCGCCGCGCGTACCGGTGATCAAGTGGTTCTGCGGCTGGAAAGCGCCGGCGGCCAGGTGCATTCCTATGGGCTAGCGGCTTCGCAATTGCTTCGGCTAAAAGCGCGACAATTGCCACTCACCGTCGTCATCGATAAAGTTGCCGCCAGTGGGGGGTATTTGATGGCCTGCGTGGCGGATCGGATTATCGCGGCACCGTTTGCGATTGTCGGTTCCATTGGGGTGATTGCCCAACTGCCGAATTTTCACCGCTGGCTGAAAAAAAATGAAGTTGATTTTGAACAACTTACCGCAGGTGAATACAAACGCACCTTGACCCTGTTTGGCGAGAACACCGATGAAGACCGGCAAAAAATGCAGGCGGATCTCGAGGACATCCACGCGCTGTTTAAGGAATTTGTGACTGAACATCGCCCCATACTGGCGATTGATCAAGTCGCAACCGGTGAGTTCTGGTATGGTCAGCGGGCGCTGGAGAAGCAGTTGGTGGATGAGTTGCGCACCAGTGATGATTACCTATTGGCAGCCAGTCAGGACGCCGAGTTGTTTGAAGTCACCTGCAAAACCCGCAAACCACTGACAGCCCGCTTGTTACAACAGGCCGGGCAGATTTTGGACTTGCGTAACCCGCTGTTCAAATAATCATTATTATGGTTTTCAACCATTCATCGGTCACAATCTGCCCCGAATCATTCAACAGCCTGATCACTGATCCGCCTGGGTGGTGGCAATGGCAATACGTTGTAATCCTGCCTGTCCGGCGGCGTCCATCACCCGTATCACCGCCTGATGAGGAGTTTGGGCATCTGCCCGAATCGTCAACACTGTGATGTCCTGATCGGTTATTGCCGCTTCCAAATAAGCCCGCAAAGCCGCCACCGAAGTCCCCGGCAATGATTGCTCGTTCAAGCGATAACGGCCACTGGCATCAACATGTACGGTCAGTTGATCGGACTGCTCTGCCGGGGTTTGGCTGGCCTCGGGCAAGGTAATATCAAACTCGGCTTCCTTGCGAAACGTCGTAGTCACCATGAAAAAAATCAACAGCAGAAAGACCACATCGATCAGCGGCGTTAACCCAAGTTCCAATGGCTCACGCCGCCGGGGTCGCAGGTTCACGGCTCGCTCCGCAAATTAGCTTTGCCGATCATGTCCACCAGCCGCAGGGCCTGATCTTCCATCTGCAATACCAGCTCATCGACCTTACCCTGAAAATAGCGGTAGAACAAAAGACTGGGAATAGCCACAGTCAGGCCACCAGCCGTTGTCACCAACGCTTTGGAAATGCCATCGGCCAATAATTCGGTCTCACCACTGCCGCGCAAAGCGATCACATTGAACACATCAATCATCCCAATCACCGTGCCCAGCAGGCCCAGTAGCGGGGTAATGGCGGCAATCGTGCCCAAGGTATTTAAATACCGCTCCAGCTCATGCACCACCTGCCGCCCGCTGTCTTGCAGGGTCTCTTTCACCACTTCACGGCCTAAGGCATAGTTAATAATCCCTGCCTGCAGCATCCGCCCCAAAGGTGAACCATGGCAGAGGCGCAGTAAACCGTCGATGCTGTGGTGGGAACTGCCATCGGAAAACACCCGCAGGCTTCTGACCAGCCGCGGCGGCATGACCCGACGGGCACGCAATGCCCAACTGCGTTCGATGACAATGGCTAACGACACCACCGAACAGGCAAAAATCGGCAGCATCAGCCAACCACCAGTACTGATTAATTCAATCACGCTGCGGCTCCGGGTTTTTCAGCAGTTGCTCGCGCAACCCGGACACCGCCAGCGCATGACCATCAAAGCCTTCATAAGCAGCCAACACCCAAGTATGCCGCGCCGGTTCGGCATAACCCTCAGCCGTCACATGGCCGATGGAAGAGCGCTTGGTAAAATCGAACACCGACAGCGCCGAAGCGGTCACGGCAGCTCCGCCGGTCGGCAAAATGGCATTCGGGCCTAATAAATAATTGGCTAATACTGAAGGAGTGTGCGGGCCGAGTAAAATTTCACCGGCATGACAAATCTTGCCCAAGGTCGCTAACGGCTCAGCGGTCAGCAGTTGTAGATGCTCGGGCGCATAGTCGTTGACGAAATCCAGGGCTTCCGGCATGTCCCGTGCCAGCACAATACCGCCCTGTTGACCACCCAGCACGGTCGATGAAAATTCCACCCACGGTTCGCCCATTTGCGCCCAGTATTCAGGAATAGCCGTTTGCGCCGCAGCCGCCACGGTTTCGCTGGTGGTGAC
>SKOM01000246.1 GCA_007120095.1 Candidatus Competibacteraceae bacterium
ACTGAGCGTCAAGGGCTTGAGTTGGGCGGTTCGCCGCGTCAACCAAGTGCGGATAAATCCATTGCTCAAAAATGAGCAAGTTTAATGGAGCAGGGTAATGGCTGTTACATTGACGACAAGTGCTGCTGATCGCATCCGGCATTTCATCGCCAACCGTGGCAAAGGTGAAGGTTTGCGTTTAGGCGTAAGAAAGACGGGCTGTTCTGGATGGGCTTATATGATTGACTTCGCTGATAAGATCGATCCAGAAACGGATACAGTATTCGAAGATCATGGGGTCAAGGTGGTGGTACAGCATGATCACCTGGCCTTTCTGAACGGCACGGAGGTTGACTTTAGTAAAGTGGGCCTGGGTGAAGCGTTTAAGTTCCACAACCCCAATATCAAAGACGAATGTGGCTGTGGAGAAAGCTTTAATGTGTGAAATTAAGTTATCGCTCATCCCGCCTCCTTATTACTGAGTCTATCGGCTGGGTCGGTGATTTGATCGACACGCTCTGATAAACGGGGCGCGGTTTTCTGTAGCTTGACAGGGTGCTAACAACTTGGTAACACTTGGCACTCTGCCTGTCTGAGTGCTAACAGTGGAGGATACTTAGTTCTGTGCCTGATCAACGTACGCCATCCAATATGGTGGGAACGCTGAATGAGCGAGCGCAGCACTTGCTTAAAGTGCTGGTCGAACGCCATATCAGTGATGGACAGCCGGTAGGGTCACGCACCCTGTCGCGTGATTGCGGGCTGGAGTTAAGTCCTGCAACCATCCGTAATGTGATGGCTGATCTTGAAGATCTTGGTTTTGTGCGCTCTCCACATACTTCAGCCGGGCGGGTACCCACGGTGCGTGGCTATCGGGTTTTCGTCGATTCGCTGCTGCAAATTAAAAAATTAAATTCGCTGGAAATTGAACAATTGCAACGCGCGGTCGATGCCACCCAGAATACCACCGAATTGGTGCAGTCGGTATCAACGCTATTGTCGGGGGTCACGCGTTTGGCTGGATTGGTGATGTTGCCGCGCCATAACACCCAAATGTTGCGCCATATTGAATTCCTCCCACTGTCGCGGGATCGGGTGCTGGTCATTTTGGTATTGAACGAACACGAGGTGCACAACCGCATCATCGATGTTGAGCGCGAATTCAGTGCGGCTGATTTGCAGCAGGCTTCAAACTTGTTGAATGAACGTTTTGCCGGGCGAGATTTGTTGCAGATTCGTAATGATCTGCTCAACGAATTGCAAGCCACCCGTGAGTCCATGAACGTGTTAATGGAAACGGCGCTGGCCATGGCAGGTAAAGTGTTCGAAAATGATGAAGAAACAGAAGACTATGTATTACAAGGTCAAACTAATTTAATGAATTTTGCTGAACTGGCTGATATGGAAAAGTTACGCCAGTTGTTCGAGGCATTCAGTGAAAAACGCGAGATCCTGCATCTTCTGGATCGGTGTATTGATGCTCGTGGTGTGCAGATTTTTATCGGCGAAGAGTCGGGCTACCAAGCGCTTGATGAATGCAGCATCGTAACCGCACCTTACACCGTCGAGGGCAGGGTGCTCGGTGTGCTTGGCGTGATCGGCCCGACTCGCATGGCCTATGAACGCGTGATCCCCATTGTTGATGTGACCGCTCGTCTGTTGTCATCGGCCTTGAATTCCCGCAGTTAAGCCCGCACCTTACAAGGTGCATCCTTTTTCCCGATTCCTCTAAAAATCTGCATGTCAGGAGTTGTTCATGAGTGAAACCAGCAAAACCAAATCGACGCCAACCGAACAGCGTTTGGCCGATGCTGTGGAAGCGGCCGAATTGTCGGAGGAAGAGGTCGCTCCGTCGGCATCGGAGCCTAATCAACCCAGTCCGGAAGTACAGGCTCTACAGGCTGAACTGGATCAAGCTCATGCCAAGTCTGAAGAGACTTGGCAGTTGTACCTGCAAGCGCGAGCCGATGTTGAAAACATCCGCCGCCGCTCCGAGCGGGAACTGGCCAAAGCTCACAAATTTGCCCTGGAAGAATTTGTCAAGGCGCTATTGCCGGTCAAAGACAGTCTGGAAATGGGTCTGACGGCCTCCAGCCAACAGGCCGATGTGACTCAACTCACCGAAGGCGTGGAACTGACGCTGAAAATGTTGACCTCTGTGCTGGAAAAATTCGGTGTCCAAGAGATTAACCCACAGGGCGAAAAATTTAATCCCGATTTGCATGAGGCTATGGCGATGCAGCCGAACAACGATGTTCCGGCGAACACCGTTTTGCACGTTGTGCAAAAAGGCTATCTCCTGAACACTCGGCTGGTGCGCCCGGCTATGGTAATGGTGGCAAAAAGGGGGGGGGATTCTCCCTCCGAGAGTTGAAAATACGCAAAGTACGCCCCATATCGTGGCTGGATAAGTACCGCATATTGTTAATTGAACGAATGAATCTGAGAGGACGCTATGGCGAAACTAATAGGTATTGATCTAGGAACAACCAACTCCTGTGTGGCATTAATGGACAGCGGCAAGGCGCGGGTTATTGAAAACAGTGAGGGTGATCGTACGACTCCCAGCATCGTCGCATTTGCTGATGATGAAGAGATTTTGGTGGGTCAGTCGGCTAAACGCCAGGCGGTGACTAATCCGCAAAACACCTTATTCGCGGTTAAGCGGTTGATTGGTCGGCGCTTCGAAGAAGACGAAGTGCAGAAAGACATCAATCTGGTGCCTTATAAAATCATCAAAGCCAGTAATGGCGATGCGTGGGTCGAAGTCAGGGGCAAGCAAATGGCACCGCCCGAAATCTCGGCGCGGGTATTGATGAAAATGAAAAAAACCGCCGAGGATTATCTCGGCGAGCCGGTCACCGAGGCGGTGATTACCGTGCCGGCCTATTTTAACGATTCACAGCGGCAAGCGACCAAAGACGCCGGGCGGATCGCCGGGCTGGAAGTCAGGCGGATCATCAACGAGCCAACGGCGGCGGCGCTGGCTTATGGCATGGACAAGCAGCGCGGCGATGCCAAGATCGCTGTATACGATCTCGGCGGGGGTACGTTTGATATCTCCATCATTGAAATTGCCGATGTGGATGGTGAGAAACAATTCGAAGTGTTATCCACCAATGGGGATACTTTCCTCGGCGGCGAGGACTTCGATAAGCGGGTGATTGACTATCTGGCCGATCAATTTCAACGCGATTCAGGCATTAACCTGCGCGGTGATCCGCTGGCAATGCAGCGGCTTAAAGAAGCGGCTGAAAAAGCCAAGATTGAGCTCAGCTCCAGTCAACAAACCGAGGTGAATTTACCGTATATCACGGCCGATGCCTCGGGCCCCAAGCACATGAATATGAAGCTGACCCGGGCGAAGCTGGAATCGCTGGTCGAAGAGCTGATCGAACGCACGATAGGGCCGTGCCGTACCGCGCTCAAAGATGCGGGCCTCAGTGTATCCGATATCGACGATGTGATTTTGGTGGGCGGCCAGATTCGCATGCCCAAGGTGCAGGAGCGGGTCAAGGCGTTCTTTGGTCAAGAACCCCGCAAGGATGTCAACCCGGATGAGGCCGTTGCCGTGGGTGCGGCGATTCAAGCCAGCGTACTGGCCGGTGACACCAAAGACGTGTTGTTGCTGGATGTGACCCCATTAAGCCTGGGTATCGAAACACTGGGCGGTGTCATGACCAAGCTGATTGAGAAAAACACCACCATCCCCACGAAAGCTTCGCAGGTATTTTCCACGGCAGAGGATAACCAGACGGCGGTGACGGTGCATGTTTTGCAGGGCGAGCGGGAACGTGCAGCCGATAACAAATCACTGGGTAAATTTGATCTGCAGGATATTCCATCGGCACCGCGTGGTATACCGCAGATTGAGGTGTCCTTTAACATCGATGCCAACGGTATCCTCAATGTATCCGCTAAGGATAAAGCCACTGGTAAAGAACAGTCGATTGTAATCAAAGCCAGCTCGGGTCTGACGGATGCCGAAATCGATCAGATGGTCAAAGAAGCGGAGTCACACGCTGAGGAAGACCGCAAATTCCGTGAGATGGTCGAGGTGCGCAATCAGGCCGATAACCTGATACACGCCACCGAAAAAACCTTGACTGATCTGGGTGACAAAGTCGAAGCCAGCGAACGGGGTGCGATTGAATCCGCCATTGCTGAGTTGCGCACAGCGGTTAAAGACAGCCAGAGCAAAGAAGTCATCGAGGCTAAAATGAGTACCCTGTCCGAGCTATCCGGTAAACTTGCCGAGCGAGTGTACAGCCAGACTGACAGCACTCCGGGCGCAGGTGGTGGTACAGGTGGTACAGGTGGTACAGCCGGTGGTTCTGGTGGCGGTAGCAAGAAACCGGATGAGGAAGGCGTGGTTGACGCTGAATTTGAGGAAGTGAAAGACAAGTAGGATCTACCGATGGAGTCCGGGGTGGTGACGCTGCGGACCCCATCGGCACCTGAATCACAGCGCGTGGAGAGTTGATGGCCAATCGTGATTATTACGAAATTCTCAGTCTGGCACGTAACGCCAGCGATGAGGAAATCAAGAAAGCGTATCGTCGCTTGGCGATGAAGTACCACCCTGACCGCAATCCGGGGGATGCGGTCGCCGAAGAACATTTCAAAGAAGCTAAAGCGGCCTATGAGGTGTTGAGCGATCCGCGTAAGCGTGCCGCTTATGATCAGTTCGGACACGCTGGTGTTGACGCCTCTATGGGAGGCGGCGGGCCACGCCAAGGTGGGCCGGGCAATTTCGGGGATATTTTCGGGGATATTTTCGGGGATATTTTCGGCGGGGCACGCGGGGGTTCGGAACGTGTTTATCGCGGTGCTGATCTGCGTTATACCCTTGAATTAGAACTCGAAGAGGCAGTCTTCGGTGTTGCCCCCAAGATTCGCATTCCTACTCAGGTAGATTGTCAGTTTTGCAACGGCACGGGTGCCAAATCAGGTTCCGCTCCCAGCGCCTGCCCGACCTGTAACGGTATGGGTCAGGTGCGTATTCAACAAGGGTTTTTCACAATTCAACAGACCTGTCCGCGCTGCCATGGCAGTGGCACCGTGGTCACTAACCCCTGTGGTCATTGTCGAGGCACCGGCCTGCTGGATGAACAAAAAACCTTATCGGTGAAAGTACCGCCCGGGGTAGACAATGGTGATCGTATTCGTCTGGCGGGTGAGGGTGAGCGCGGCACTAATGGTGGACCGCCCGGCGACCTCTACGTGCAAATTCGAGTTAAGGAACATCCGATATTTTCTCGCGATGGGAATGATCTGCATTGTGACGTGCCGATTAGTTTTGTGACGGCGGCCCTGGGCGGTGAATTGGAAGTGCCCACCCTCAATGGCAAGGTGAACCTGAAAATTCCTGCTGAAACCCAGACGGATCGTTTGTTCCGAGTGCGCGGCAAAGGTGTTAAGCCGGTACGCGGTGGGTCTGCCGGTGATCTCATTTGTCGGGTGCGGGTGGAGATTCCCGTTAAACTGAACCGCGAACAAAAAGATCTGCTGCACCAATTCGCCGCGACCATGGGCGAAAATCACGAGAAACACTCACCACAGCAGCACAGCTGGTTTGATGGGGTTAAGACGTTTTTCGAGAACTTGACCGGCCATCATGGCCAGTCATCTAAAGACTAGCGCTCCGGCGATACCAGTCACACAACTAAACGATCACCTTTTTAAACTCAACAATACGATACGTTTGCCCCGTTTTCATTGTTCCCACGCACACTCCCGTGTGGGAACGATGAAAACCACTGCCGCTTGGCCGCGGGGTGGTGGGTGCTGAAAGCGGCATTGGGGTCGCCGTCACTAAGCCAGGCGCGTGCCATTGGGCACAGCCCGTTCCGGCATGGCCAGGATCACCGCACCGGTCTCATCGACAAACCCGGTGATCAAACATTCAGAGCGAAACGGGCCGATTTGCTTAGGCGGGAAATTCACCACCCCGAGCACTTGGCGGCCAATCAGTTGTTCTGGGGTGTAGTGTGCGGTGATTTGCGCCGAGGACTTACGCTCGCCGATCTCAGGGCCGAAATCCACCCATAACTTATACGCTGGTTGGCGGGCCTCGGGGAAAGCTTCGACCCGCAGCACCGTGCCGATGCGCAATTCAACGCGCATAAAATCATTCCAGTTAATCGTTTCCATGGCCATCAGTGGTTAGCTCACAAGTTGGCCTATAGTATCATTCCCGCGCCCTGACCAGGCTGACGAAAATTTCTTCCAGCGAGCTTTGGCGGGTATGTAAATCGGTAAAGCGGATATTGGCCTGATACAGATCATTGAGCAATGCCGTGATGCCGCTGCGCTCGGTTTGCGAGTCATAGGTAAACACCAGCTCATGCCCCTGGGCCATGAGTTCAAGTCGGTAAGGGGTGAGCGCTTCAGGGATATGAGTCAACGGCTGTTGCAAATACAGGGTGAGCTGTTTTTTGCCCAATTTACGCATCAACTCGGTTTTGTCTTCGACTAAAGTAATTTCGCCATGATTGATCACACCGACTCGATCCGCCATCTCTTCGGCTTCTTCAATGTAATGGGTAGTCAGGATAATGGTGACGCCATTAGAGCGCAGTGAGCGCACCACCGCCCACATCTCGCGGCGCAATTCCACATCGACGCCCGCCGTCGGTTCATCGAGAAATAAAATGTCCGGTTCATGAGCTAAGGCTTTGGCAATCAGTACGCGACGCTTCATACCCCCGGATAAAGTGCGCAGTTGGTTGTCCTTTTTTTCCCAGAGCATTAAATCTCTAAGGACTTTTTCAATGTGTTCAGGATCAGGCGGTTTGCCGAATAGACCGCGGCTAAAACTGACGGTATTCCAGACTTTTTCGAACGCATCCGCAGTCAGTTCTTGCGGCACCAGGCCGATTTTACGCCGCGCTGCGCGATAGTCGCGGACATTATCATGGCCGTCAACCCATACTTGGCCACTGCTGGCATTCACCAGCCCGCAGATAATGCTGATTAATGTGGTTTTACCGGCACCGTTCGGGCCGAGCAGGGCAAAAATCTCACTGCGGCGGATGCTGAGATTGATATCGCGCAGGGCGACAAAACCCGAGGCATAGGTTTTATTGACCTGCGTGACTTCGATGACTGCTGACATTAAGCCATTAGCGCCTGGAGTTCAGCCAACCGCGTGGCCATAGGTTCAGCATGGTCTGCCTGCAGGGTGATATGCCCGACTTTACGACCGGAGCGGGCGGTTTTGCCATAGGCGTGGTAATGCGCACCGGGCACCGCCAAGCAGGCGGCGCGATCGGGCAAATCGCCAATGGCATTGAGCATGACACTGTGGCCATGGGCCTGGGTGCCGCCCAGCGGCAGACTACAGATCGCCCGCAGATGATTGGCAAACTGTGAGGTGACGGCACCCTCAATCGTCCAGTGGCCGGAATTATGCACCCGAGGGGCCATTTCATTAGCCAGTAATTGATTGTTGACGACAAAAAATTCGATGGCCAGTACGCCGATATAATCCAGTGCGGTCAGCACCCGCTGGGCATAGTCTTGAGCCAGTCGGCTGAGTGCCGACTCGTCATGATAAGGCGCACGGGACACGCGCAGAATCCCGTCGCGGTGGGTGTTCTCCGTCAGGGGATAACAGACTGTCGCACCATCACGACCCCGCACCGCTAACAGCGAGACCTCGCACTGAAAATCCACCCAGCCCTCGACAATCAGCGGCACCGTACCCAAGGCGGCAAACG